>VBMC01000268.1 GCA_005879015.1 Methanobacteriota archaeon | reverse complement strand
CGACGTGTCCCCTACGGCGTCGTACGCCATGTAGAGCATCGTCGGACTGTTCTTCACGAGAAGATAGGCGGGTAGTGTGTTCCCGGAAATCGCCGTCAGGTTGACGAGGGTCGAGTCGTTCCATTCGCCGGACGTGATCACCCCGTCAATCGTCGGGGTGGTCACGGCGGAAGACGATTGAATCGGGGGGACAGGAGTGGGCCCATCGAAGGCGAGATGACTGTACGCCTGCGTCGTCGTGGTATTCATCCCGAGGAGCACGGACGACCCGGCCTCTGAGAGCTGAAGTTCGACCGTATACGGCCCATCAATTCCCGATTGGTTGATCGGTCCTCCGGCGAACGGAACCCGAATCGATCCCGGCCCGATCGGGAGGAAGGCCGACCCGGAGGCGAACTCGGCGAGAGTGAAGTTCGCGGTGTGCAAGAACCCGTTCACGGTGTAATTGTCGGGTAGATTCGCATGGACCTGGACGTCGACGTTCAGGAAGTCGAAGAGACCGTTACCGTTCGTGTCCTCGCCCGAGTCGGGATGCGGCGGAGTCATGAAGGCGGGTATCGGATCGAAGTCGAGATGGCTGTATGCCTGGGTCGTCGTGGTATTCGACCCAAGGGGGAAGCCCGTGGAGCTCTCGTAGAGCTGCAGTTCGACGGTATACGGCCCATCGACTCCCGATTGGTTAATCGGCCATCCGGGGAAGGAGACCCGAATCGATCCCGGCCCGATGGGGAGAAACACCGAGGCGAAGGCGAACAAGGCGAGCGTGGAATTCGCCGTGTGCAAGAACGCACTCACGCTGTAATTAGCAGGCACATTCACTTGGACTTGGACGTCGACGTTCAGGAGGTCGAAGAGACCGTTCCCATTCGTGTCCTGGCCGGAATCCGGATGAGGGGGAGTCATGAAGGCGGGCATCGGATCGAAGTCGAGATGGCTGTAGGGTTGCGTGGTGTGTTTGCCGATGTCGAGCAGCGAGGAGGTTTCGTTGACCAAGATGAGGTCGACCGTGTACGGCCCATCGATGCCGCTCTGGTTGATGGGCCGACCATCGAACCAGATCGTGAGGTTCGCGGGCCCCACCGGAAGGCCTGCCGACGTCAAGTTGTGGATCTGCAGGGTGGAATTTGCCTTATGGAGCGTCCCGGAAACGGTAAAGTTCCCCGGCGCCGTTATCTGAACGCTCGCGTTCACGAGGAGAAAGTCGAACAGGCCGTTCCCGTTCGCATCGTATCCGCTGTCGGAATGCGGCGGAGCGAAATGGCCGGCCCCGGCGAGCACGACGGCTTTCGAGGATACACCGGCCGGGATGGTTTGGGACTTCGCGGACATCGTGGACCCGTTGAGGACCGCGGGCGTGAAAGCCGCCACCATGAGGACCGTGACAAGAACTCCAATCCATAGCCGCAGCCGCGAGCCTGAGCGACCCTCCACAACGCGCATCGTATCCCCCCATGCGCAAGATGTCCTTCGGTCTATAAAGCCACCGGCGCTTGCGCACAGCTTTAGCCGTCAATAGACGAGACCCGAGGCTCGACAGGCCAGCTCTTGTCAGGCTCTTCAGCACGGAACCTGGCTGTACACGGGCGAGAGGAGTTCCATTAGGTAGAGAGCGACTAAGTAGGGATTTCGTCTCGAGGGTCGGAGTTTCCCGAACGGTGCCAACGCCCTTATAGCCTGACTGCCTTTTTCAGGCGCAAGAGTGGAGGGAACCTTGGGTCTTCTCCCCTACGCGGCACGCGATGTCCTCCGCAACCGACGACGCTCCATCTCCTCGATCCTGGGAGTCTTGCTGGCGGTCACCTTCGTCGCCGGGACGTTCATTGCCATCGACTCGTCTGCGAGAGCGACGCTCGACGCGTCCCTGGCCGGAATACCGGGGGATTTCAGCTTTTCCATCTATACCTTCGGCCCTAACCAGGTGAACTACTCGACCCTCGAGCAGGCCGTCCTCGAACTTGGAGGCGTTGTAAATGTCTCCGTCTATCGCAACGTGGCCCCTTTGGCCTTCGAACTCCGAAATTCCTCGGGCGGTTATGAGGGAAGCTACTATGTGTCCCAAGCACTCGCGATCAATCCGGACCGGCCTCCGGTCCTCATTCGGGACTCAAAGGTGTCCGGTTCCTTGAGGCTTCCGAGGGGGACCGTGGGCCTGTCCAGGGACGTTGCGACGACCCTGAAAGTCGGCCCCGGCGATTCCGTGCGGGTCGTGGCTATCTCGAATAGAACCTTCGGAACGAACCTGACGGTCCGCGCCATTATTGAGCCGACCCTCCCGACGGGTTTCGTTGGCTCACCGCCGCCAAACTACTCTTACGAGGGCAGTATCGCCGTCGTCGACATTCGGGATGCGGATTGGCTCTTGACCCAGCTCAACGAGTCAAGCACGTCGGGGAAGACGCTCAACGGCGAGGTCTGGATCGATCGAACCGCGTACGTGAGCCCGTACGACACGGTCCTGACCACTCGGAACCTCGAGCGGCTCCAGCGTCGACTCCAGACGGTCCTCGGGTCCCAGGGTTCTTCGGTCTCGGACAACATCCTCTCTCGGATCCAGGACTTCAACAACCGGATTGCGGCTCAGCGAATCCAGTTCTTCATATTCTCGGCGCCCGTCGTGCTCCTGGGCGTGTACCTCGGGGCCGTCGGCGTCGATCTGGGGCATGCGGAGCGAAGACGAGAGCTCGCGATCCTGAAGACGCGTGGGGCCCGACGAGGTCAGCTTCTGGGACTTCTCCTCGCAGAGGCAGTCTTCGGAGGGCTCATCGCGGCGGTGATCGGCTTAGGCGCCGGAGTTCTCGTCAGCCGGCTCCTGATCGGAATCGTGAACCCGACGCCCGGCTCGTCGCCGCTTTACGATTCCTTCAGCTTGTCGGCCGACACCGTCCTCGCCGTCGCGTTGGAAAGCATCCTCCTGATGGCCGCCGTGGCATATCGGTCCGCCAAGCGCACCGCCGGCCTTCCGATCATCGAAACCCTGCGCTATTATGCGCCCGGCGAGACGAAAATCCATTACAGCCCGAGAGTGGACATAGTCCTCGTGAGCGTGGGATTGCTGGATTATTTCCTCGTATGGTGGCGGGGCGGCTCGCCGACGAACCTGTTGACATTTCTGATGGGGGTCATTCCCTTCCTCCTCCTGCCTTTCGTGCCCTTAATGTTGATCGTCGGTTCCACACGCCTCCTCACCCGCGGGACGGGCAAGGTATACGACTGGTTCTCCCACGCGGCAAAACCCCTCGTGGGCGAGCCCTCTCTACGTTGGCGACGCAGGACGCACATACCGTGCGGGAGATCCGCGCGCAGGTCGGTGCCGACATGGCCGTCCGTCCCATCGACTCGCAGAGGAACCTGGAACCGAACCTCACCGCCGTTCCCGGCGTCGCAGGAGCCGCCCTCATACGCAGCTTCTACTCCGTAAACGTGAACTACTGCTGTCCCACCGTTTTTGGATTCGATCCCAAATCATATTTCGCCGTCGCACAGCCCGAGTCCTGGTACTTCCTGGATGGGAATTCAGAGAGTGCGCGCAACGTCCTGTCGACGACCGGTCAGGTGCTCATCTCGCAAGCCTACTTCAATCAGGCCTTTGTCGAGGTCGGCGATCCCATCTACCTCTCCGAGACGATCATGAATTCGAACAATACCGTTCTCGTCGTGCAAGTGAATGTGACGGTCGGTGGGGTCGTCCGATCTCTTCCTGGAACAAGCTTCGGTTCCTCTTTGGCTATTTTTGGGAGCCTCGATACCCTCGCCCCGCTCCAAAGCGGGGCCTCGTACTCGCACTCGGACGTGTACCTCGTCGACCTCGCTCCCGGCGCGAGCTGGCGTACCGTGAAGCCGGTGATCACCTCTGATCCGAACGTCGGGTACGTCGCAGTCGCCGACGAACAGATCGAGGCCCTGACGTCGAACCCCTTCGCTCGCGCGCTTTATCAATTCATCTCCATGGAACTTGTGTTCATCGGCATCATTCTGACCGTGGGCATCGGCCTCATCCTCTATGCGGCCAGCCTGGAGCGGGATGTCGAGTTTGCGGCAATCATCGCGCGGGGCTCAAGCGGCTGGCAAACGGCGAAGCTCCTTGTGGGAGAGGCGTTCGTGATCATGCTCGTCGGGCTTGCGATCGGAGCGTCCGTGGGAATCGGCACCGCGTTCTTCGCCACCCAGTTTATCACGGCCGGACCCCCGGGTTCTCTCGCGCCCTTGGTCCCCTATTTCTTCGTCTTCCCCCTCGAAGCACTGCTCCTCGTCCTACTCGGTCCCGCTGCGATGCTCCTCTCCGCCGTGCTCGTGTCCCTCCGCACGGCCCGAATGAATGTCGCTCAGGTGCTGAAACTTCGAGGAGGCTAAGGATGCCCAACGTGACAACGAAGGATGTCATCAAGGTGTATCGCGCGGGAAAGTCTGAGGTCATCGCCCTTCGGGGGCTCGACATGGCGGTCTCCGACCGGGAGCTCGTCGCGGTGCGAGGTCCGTCCGGTTGTGGAAAGACGACCCTCTTGAACCTGCTCGGCGGAATCGACCGGCCAACCGCGGGACGAATCGAAGTGAACGGGTCGAACCTGGTCGACCTCAGCGATGCCGAGCTCGTTCGGTACCGCTTGCAGAAGGTCGGTTTCATCTTCCAGTTCTTCAACCTCGTCCCCACGCTGACCGCCGAGGAGAACGTCGAGTTGCCGATGCGCTTGGCAGGGAAGGGGCCGTCGGCCCGGTCCAACCGCACGAAGGAATTGCTCGAGCTCGTCGGGATGACGAAGCGGGCCGTCCATCGACCGGATGAGCTGAGCGGCGGCGAACAACAGCGGATCGCGATCGGGGTGGCCCTCGCGAACGATCCGAGCCTGCTCCTAGCGGACGAGCCGACAGGAGAACTGGACACGAAGACGGGACAGGAGGTGCTCGACCTCTTTCAGCGGATGAATCAGGAATTCGGAAAGACCATTGTCGTCGTCACGCACGACGCGCGGGTGTCCCAGATCGCGCATCGCATCCTCGAGATTCGAGACGGGAAGATCTTGGGAGAGGCGGCTGCGACGTAGGCCTCAATACACGCGCTCGTGGGGCTCGATCGGCCAGCTTTTCTCCCGTATCGATTGTTCGACCTTGGCGAGGGAACGGTCCAGCTCGGCGAGGAAGACCCCTTTCTTCGATTCGTCCATGGCCTCTGCCTCGAGGAGCGCCCGCAAGCTCTTCAGGACCTTGTCCAGGTACACGCCGAAGCCGATGATGACCCCGAGGACGAACAAGAACAGGAGGAGCGCGGTCTGGAAGTACGTGAAGCCGAACCGCTCCGTGAAAATCGGACCGAGCACGAGGGTGAAGACACCCATGAAGGTGAGGATCGTGAAGACGATCCCGATGATGCTGCTGCTCAGGTTCCAGCGATACAGCCACTCGGCGGCGCGGATCTTCTGACGTTCGGCGGTCATGCCCATTCCCCGAACCTGCATGGCAGTAGGACGGATATCACCGGCGCTCGCGGGGCGAACCAGAAAAGGCGGACTCCCGAAAAAAGAAAGGAGCGGGGGTCGTTGAGCAGCGGCCCCCGCGCAGGAAGAGGGTAATCCTTATCCGACGGGCACCGACAGGTCGACGCTCTCGAAGTTTGCCGCCCGGTCCACGGACGCGAGCACGATGGAAAATACGAGGACACACTTCATCCGCCGCCGACATGGCGCGTCGGAAAGTGAATTGAATAGTGGGCCGGCCGTGAGTATGTTACCAATCGGTAACAAGTGGAAGAGTTCTTCCGTCCGGAGCGATTGCCCGTCGGTGGAAGGGTCCTCTTTTCGACCTCGGAAAAGGCTCATGGAGCGCAAGGATTCGCAGACGTCCAAGGGAAAAAAAGAGCGTAACTCCCGGAAGGCCAGTGTTCGGACCGGCCCGAAAGGGGAAGCCCTCGTCGAGATCAGCCCCGCCCTCGCCTCCCTCTTCCGGGATTTTTCGGATCGTTCTTTGGAATTCTCCCGCGAGGTGATCGAACGGAGCGGGGTCGCCGCGACGACGAACAACGATCGCGCACGGCTGAACATCCGCATCGCTCGAACCGTGTTCGGCAAGTGGTCGGTCGAGATCCTGACGTTCCTGTACTCGGCGCGCGTAGCGCGCTTCCAGGAACTTCGGAAAGCCCTAGGAGACATCAGTGCCCGGGTCCTCTCGTTGAAGCTCGCGCGGCTCGAAGGTCTGGGGTTCGTTCACCGCGCCGTGATCGACACGCGACCTCCCGGCGTCGAGTATTCCCTGACGGAAAAGGGGCGAGAGGTCGCAAAACTCGGAGAACCGGTGTTTTTGTATCTGCGCCTGATGGAAGGCTCGCTGAATCAAACCCGCCGTTAGGGGAGCGATCCCACACGTTCGAGGGCGTTCGGTCGGATCCGGAATGCCGCCCGATCTCTCCGCCACCCGGAGGACATCCTATTTTGGAGGCTGTGCGTATCGTGTCGAC
>VBMC01000275.1 GCA_005879015.1 Methanobacteriota archaeon | reverse complement strand
GGGCCTCCGGGCCGACATTGGCGGCCGGGCCTACGGCTTCGATTTCGCGATCGCGGTGATCGGTCGGAACGGCGTCGTGAACTCGAGTGGCCTGTACGGGTTTGCGTCTAGGCAATCGAACCCATGGAACTTCCTGCGGCCCGTCGATGTGGGACTGGACGCCCACCGGATGGAGTTCGCCGTCAACGCCAGCGTCCTCAACTTGACGACCGGTTACCGCGTGGTGTTCTACGCCTCAGACTGGCGGCTCGAGTACGACCTGGCCCTGCCCGACGCGGCGGTCACACGATTCCCGATTTCGATCCAGGCCGCCACGAACGCGGTGATTAACGAGGTATCCCCCCGACCGAACCCGGAATGGATTGAGATCGCGAACCCGTTGGCGACATCGATCTCTCTGAACAATTGGGTGCTCCAGGTCCGCAACGGCGGGTGGCAGACCGTCTTCACCTTCTCCACCCAAGTCCTCGGACCCTTTGGCTCCGGGTCTGAGTACCTCCAAGTAAACCTGGCGGCGAATTCCCTTCCCAACGGCGGCACGCAGGTCCGCCTCCGCCAGGGCATGACGACGATTGATCGGACCACCTACCCGGGCTCCGTCGCCAACGGGCAGACGTGGGCCCGGTTCAAGGATCCGGCGACCGGGGTACCCATGGACACGAACAACGACGCGGTCGACTTCTACACCTCAATTCTCCCTTCTCCCGGGCAGGGGAATGATCGGCATCGCCCGACGATCGTCGTAGCGAAGACCGCGAACCGCGCGGTCGCGGCGCCGGGCGATCTCATCACGTACACGCTCTATTACAACAACACGAACACCGGGAACGCGAGGGCCCTCTGGATCAACGACACGCTGCCGACCGGAGTCGCATACTCCTCCTCGAGCGTTCCTTTCAGCTCCGTGTCCGGGCAGACCTACCGCTGGATCTTCCTGAACGTCGTGCCCGGCGCTCACTCTTTCACGCTCACGGGGCAGGTGACGGCGGCCGGGTGGGCGAACACGACCGTGTCGCGTCCGGTGATTACGATTGTGAAGACCGCAAGCCCGACGAACGCGAGGGCCGGCGATCTCGTGACCTTCACTCTATACTACAACAACACAGGGTCCGTCGCGGCCGGGACGGTGACGATCAAGGACAGCTTGCCGAACGGCATAACGTACCAGAGCGCGACTCCCTTGCCCACGTGGAACAACGGACGCACGTTCTACTGGAACTTCACGAATGTGGCCCCCGGTCCGCACAGCCTCACAATGACGGCCCGGGTGGACGCGGGGTTCACGGGCTCCCAGCTCGTGAACTGGGCGTTCCTGAATTACACGACGGTCGGAGGCTTCGCCTTGAACGGGGGAAGCTCCTCGGCGATCGTCGCGATACCGGAGCTCTCGGACATGATGTACGTGGCCCTCGTCCCCTTGGTGATCGTCGGATTGAAGTGGCGAGCCCAGCGCCGCGAGAAGGAATAGAGAGTGGCTGACAGCGTTCCATGGATCGGCGGCCGTTAGAACGGCACGGTTCGTCGTCCACCACAAGGATGGACGGCTAGCGTACCTAGGTCGCCGGCCCAAACCCTCCTCGAAGGAGGGCAGGCTTCGCGCGGGCTCGCGCACCGCACTACCGCAGGGAACGTGGGCGGGCTTAACTTCCGGGTTCGGGATGGGACCGGGTGTATCCCCGCCGCTTTGGCCGTCAAACCACTGCTGGAAAAGCGAGAGGGCGGCGGATATATCAGGATTTCGTTCGGGTGGGCTTAGCCAACCAGGCGGAGGAGCCCGAGAAGCACGTTCCCGACGAAAAAGGCGAGGAGGAAACCGCCGGCCAGCGGGACCATGAAAGGCATCTGCGGCGTGACCCAGGCGCGGTCGATCCCCGCCGCGCGCAGCCGCTCTAGGTCATCGGTGGGATTCCCGCCTCGCTTCGGGAAGAGGACGAGGACATGGTCTCCGCGGGCGCTGATTTTCTCCATGAGCCATACATGTGGAGGAAAGGTATCAAGGCGCGCACGGTATCCGAGGAGCGCCTGAGGGAACGCGAGATTGCCGCGGGCCGCGTTCAGGAGGAGGAGGCCCAGCGGGACGGCGAGGAAGAGGACCGCAGCATCCACCCAGACGACGAGCGAGAAGGGAAACGTCACACGCCAGAAAGTTTCGACACGGGGGTCGAGGGTCATGAGCGGGAACGGAGCCATGTCCGGGTATGTGGGCACGAGCAAGCCGAGGGTGATCAGCGCCTTGGCATCGGCCCCGCCGTGGAGGATCCGCGTACGATAGAACAGTTGGTACACGAGGATCATCGCGGGCATCGAATACAATTCGAGGAGGCCCTGCGACAGGGACGCACCCGACGCGGAATGTTGGACCGCGGGGTATACGAAGAGAACGGCGGCGACGAGGAACAAGAAGAGTCGGAAAGGCCTCGCATGGAATCCATCCTGCTCGAAGAGCGGGTTTCCGTAGAAGATGGCGAAGAACAAGAGCCCGGCGGATCCGAGCAGGGCCCACGCGTCCGCCTCGATTTGGTCCTGGATG
>VBMC01000048.1 GCA_005879015.1 Methanobacteriota archaeon | reverse complement strand
CCGCGGCGGCGAGGAGGAATCCCGCGCCGATCACGAGACGCGTGACCGCAAATCCGTCCATGTCGCCGCATCGAGGGGAACTTATTTCAAGCGTTCCCCGGGAGGCCTACCACCAGCGCGCGTCGCCCAACCTGGCGATGACCCATTCTTGATCGCCCCTCTCGAGCATCTCGGCCAAGCAGAGGCCGATCGCGTGATGCAGGGGCTCGTGCGTGAAAATGTGGATCATCATCCGGCCCCAGTCCCCGTCCGGAGGTCGGAATCCGCGTGTATATGCATTGCCCAGATCCCACAAGTGGACGGTCGTCGTGCTCCGGTATTCTGCGGAATCCCAATCCGGAAAACCGAACGTGACCGCGGCGCGGAGGAACCCCGCCCGTGCGGACCAGGCGATCCGGGCCAACTCCGGTTCTGGGACTTCCGACTTCCACAAGTAGAACACCCACCGGATTCCGCCGTCGCGCAGCGGGGAAATCCGATTCCGATTCGAGCTCTCGCCCTCGGCGATGCGTCCGGCCATCACAGGACGTTTGAGACCTTGCCTAGTCTCCTCGGGGTCCCGGACTCGGCGGGAGGCCGCGGGGATATCCGTTCTCCGCGGTTTTCGAGAGCCACCCTTCATGCGACGGTCGCCGTTTTGTTTCGAACTCATATCACGGGCCTCCGGAATCTGAACCGAGGGAGTCTCCCAGGTAGAATCCGTTCGATTCTCTCTCGGCGCCACCTCAGGACGAAGCGACTAAATAGACCCTCACAAATAGCGCGAGCCGAGAGGATTTTCGCTCCTCTCCTCCGGCGCATGGTCATGATGGAACCCCGTCGAATGAAGGTCAAAGTCTGTTTGGTCGGCGAACACGCCGTCGGCAAGACCTCCCTCATCAAGCGGTACGTCCTCAACGAATACGACGATCGGTACATCGTGACCTTGGGGGCGAAGGTCTCCAAGAAGGAACTCGCGCTCAGTCCGAAAGGCGGGGACCCGGTGCAGATGGACATGACGATCTGGGACATCATGGGTTCCAAAGGTTTCCGAGAGCTCCTTCGTGAGGCGTACTTCCATGGGGCCCAGGGCATCCTGGCCGTCGCGGACATCACGCGTTACGACACCCTCGAAGACCTCGATTCTTGGGTCGAGTCCGTCTTCCGCACGGTCGGCGAGATCCCGGTGACGTTCGCGTTGAACAAGGCCGATCTGAAAGACCAGGCCGCGTTCGGCGAGGACCAGGTGAAGCAGGCGACCGAGGCGTTCGAAGCTCCATACTTCTACAGCTCCGCGAAGACGGGCGAGAACGTGGAACTTCTCTTCCGAACGCTGGGCGAGCGGATCGCGAAGACGGTATCGAAGTCCGAAGCGTGAATCCAGCCTCGGGCCTTGATCGTCGAGACGGAATGTCATGGAGGGACGCGTGTCGCGCGACCGCCATAGCCTCAAGTAGCCGGCATTCCTCCGCCTGGCGTGGCGGGTTCCTCCACGGATTCGGCTGCCGTCCGAATTCGGGTCACGCGGGACCTTGGCTTGTTCGACGTCACGATGGCGGCCGTCGGCGCAATGGTCGGGGCCGCGATCTTCCTCCTGGTCGGCGCCGCCTACGCGGTCGCGGGGCCTCTGGTCTTGGCGAGCCTCGCTCTCGCCGCGTCCATCGCGGCCCTCGCGGGGACGGCATATGCGGAGTTGGCTTCGGGCCGTCCGGACGCCTCCGGGGGGGCCTACGTCTGGGTGCGCAGCGCCCTCCCGGATCCGAGCGGTTTCTTGAGCGGCTGGCTCTCTTGGGGCGGGCATATTGCCGCGTCCGCGCTCAGCGCCCTCGGCCTTGGCGTCTTCCTCGTCGAGCTCGTCCGTCCGTCCGATCCCGCCTCTCTGTTCGGGCCGAATCCCGTGGAGGTGAGCCTCGTCGCCCTCGTTGTCCTCGGGCTCTCTGCGGTCCTGCATTTCGCGCGGGTCCACCTTCCGACCCGCGTCCTGGGCCGTCTCACCCTAGGAAAAGTTCTCTTGATTGTAGGGCTGATCCTCGTGGGTCTCCTCTCCCTGTCGTCGGGAGGACCGCCCCGCGGCATCCCATCGGGCGGCGTCAGCCGGTCTCTCCCTCTCGTCCTCGGCGCCGTGATCCTGTTCATCGCCTTCCAAGGCTTCGAGGTGGTCGCCCAATTGTCGGATCAGGTGAAGCGCCCGGAGTCGAGTGTGCCCCGCGGCGTGTTCCTCGCCCTCCTCGTGTCCTTCCTCGTCTACGCCGGTTTCTTCCTCGCGATCCTCGGAAACGTTCCCTCCGCGATGCTGTCCGGGTGGCCCGCCTGCAATGCGTGCCTCGGCGGATCCGAGGACATGGTCCTCGTCAGCATCCCGAACTTCCTCGGTCAGCCGTATGTGCGCGAGGCCTTCCTGGTCATCGGCATCGTCTCCATGTATGGCGCCTTGAACTCGAACCTCACCGCGGCGATCCGCACGTCGTTCAGCATGGCCCGCGACGGCCTCCTCCCGCGGGTGTTCGCCCGGATCGGAGGACGCGAGGTGCCGCCCGCGGCCGTCGCCCTGACGTTCGTCGGATCGGGGATCCTTGTCTTCTTGACGATCGAGACGATCGCGATCCTCGCGAGCTTGGCCTTCCTTGGCCTCTTCGCGTTCGTCCACGCCTCGGTCATCGCGCTGCGCCGCCGGGAGCGCCGCAGCGGTCCAGGCTTTCGCGTGCCCCTCGTCCCCGCGGTGCCCATGTTCGCAATCGCGCTGAACCTGGCCATGGGAGCTGTCCTGTGGAACTTCCCGGCCCGGCAGGATTCCCCGATCGCGCCCGGCGTGTTCGCCTTCTTCCTGGGGGTCGCGTGGCTCGCGGTCGGCCTTTCGTACCATTGGTTCGCCGGCGGTCGCGGGGCCCGGGGCCGAAGCACGAACGGCTCCGCGATCGAGGTGCGGGACATCCTGACGACGGCGGAGGACCGCGTCGAGCTCGAACGGTATCGCGTCTTCCTTCCCCTCCGGGAATTCGAGGACGAGAACCTCGTCGAGTTGGGCGCCCGGATCGCGCGCGCCCGGAACGCAGAGCTCAGCCTGCTGCACGTGGTCGAGATCCCGCGCAACTTGCCGCCGAAGGCGATCCGGTTCCGCTACGTCGACGACCGCATCCGCGGGCTGCAACGACTCGCGAGAATCGGAGAGGACCTCGGTGTGGACACCCGGCCCGTCGTCAAGATCGGCCACAAGGTGTACGAGATCATCCTCGATACGATCCGCGAGGAGGCGGTGAACCTCCTGCTCATGAGTTGGCGGGGGGATCGCGTCGAAGGCGATCGGCGGGTGTTCGGGAGCAACATCGACTACCTGATCGAGAACGCCCCGTGCGATGTGATCGTGTTCAAGACCCAAGGGCTCCGGAAACCCCTGAAGCGGATCGTGGTCTTGACCAGTCCGATCTGGAGCCTCGAAGGGATCGATGATCTCGCGCTCATCTTGGCGGAGGAGGACCATGCAGTCGTGGAGGTCGTCAGCCTCGCGAGCGACCCGACCGAGGCGGAGCGATTGAAACAGGAGAGTTCTCGCTTCGAAGGGCGGGCGCACGAGCGGGGCGTGACGGTTCAACCGAAGGTCGTGTATTCCTCGCAGTGGGAGTCCGAGGCCTTGCGGGAGAGCGTGGACGCTTCGTTGCTCATGATCCGCGCGACGTCTCCCGGAGGTCTGCGCAAGTTCGCGCTGAGTCCCGTTGAGGATCGGATCGTGAAACTGGCGAAGTGCCCGGTCCTCATCCTGAGGAAATGGGCGTGACTCGGTGACGGGCCTTCCCGGAGATCACACGAGGGTCACGTCGACGGTCTCGACGCTCCCCACGCCAGGGAGTGCGGCGAGGGATTGCTCCAATCGATCGGACCCACCCTCGGCGTCTCCCACGACCGCGATCGCGAGGATCGCCTTCAGACCGAACGCGACCGGCTGCTCCTTCAGGTCCCGGAGGGCGCCCCCGAGGGTCTTGCGGACGCGCGCTTTGACCGGCTCGAGGTCTGCCTCGGCATCCTCGGGCAGGATGCGGAACGTGACGGCGACGGATCCCATGGCCGCCCTTCACGGTCCCATGAACGAGCAGGTCGGGCAGCGGTACGCGACGGATTGATCGCGGCAACGCGCGCACCGCCCAATCCGCGTCTTGCCACAGCTTGGACACAGGAAGACGGTCGTCCCTTTGCCCGCGAGGACGGCCCCGCAGGAGGTGCAACGTGTCTCCGCCCGGATCACGATTCGCGGGATGGACGCGGCGTATAAAACATTGTGCACCGGTCGATTTTCATTTGCATCTTGGAATAATTGTGCGGACCGGGAGGATGTCGGACCAGGACCCGACGTCCGTCCACCGGAAACTTTAATACGAGCCCCCGATTCGGAGGGAAGTCGCATGTCGCCGCCGCTAGCCGGAGGGCCCGTAGCTCAGCTAGGTAGGATGGCGAAGAAACCGTCCCTAGAAAGAGCATCCGGCTTTTAGCCGCTCCCTCGCAAGGGCGGGCGGAAAGAAACCGGGTGGTCCGGGGTTCGAACGGGCCCTGCGGACCGCGCGGGGTCCCCGAAAGTCCCCGCGGGCCCGCACGGCTCGCGCGCGGATGACATGCCAGGTGGAAAACGGTCGGTCGCCCAGGGAGGCCCCCCCTTGAGGTTTAACGTATTGGAGCACCAGTTGGTTCCAGAGCATCGGCTCGTCGCCGAGGAGGAAGCGGATCGCGTCCTGAAGGCATTGAAGATCACTCGAGACCAGCTCCCCAAGATTCGCAAAAGCGATCCGGTGATCCAGGTCCTCGAGAAGATCGAGGGGCCGATCGAGGAGGGCCGTATCATTCGCGTGACGCGGGTGAGCGGGACGGCCGGCGTATCGGAGGCATATCGTCTCGTGATCGGGAGGTAAGACATGCGGGAACTCATTGACGCGTTCTTCCGGGAACGCTCGATCGTGAACCATCACATCGCGTCGTTCAACGACTTCCTTCCGACGATCGACAACCCGAACTCGAGGATGCAACGGATTGTGGACAACCTGAGGTCCTCCCCCGAGGACGATCGCCGAGGGGTCATCAAGCTCGACGAGGACCGCACGGAAGGCGACGTGATCGAGATCCGGATCGGGCGGAAGCGGGACGACCGAGGTCGCATCGACCTGGAGGCGAAGCCGACCATCACGCTGGGCCTCCCTGTCGTGAAGGAGGCGAACGGGGCGACGCATCCCCTAAACCCGATGGAATCGCGCCTGCGGAACCTGAACTACACCGCGCCAATCTACCTCGATTTCACCGTCATCGAAAACGGGATCGAGCGGGAACCGGAGCGGGTCCACATCGGGAACTTCCCGATCATGGTGAAATCGAAGCGGTGCCTCCTCTACAAGGAGAACATGGAAAATGAGGGGGAGCTCACGCTCGACGAGTACCGCCGCAAGCTGATCGAGGACACTCAGGAAGACCCAGTCGACCCGGGCGGATACTTCATCATTGGCGGGACCGAGAGGGCCCTGATTTCTCTCGAAGACCTCGCCCCGAACCGGGTGCTCGTCGAGTTCAACGAGCGATACGGCCGCAAGGTCGAGGTCGCCAAGGTGTTCTCCCAGAAGGAAGGGTATCGTGCGCTGACCCTGATGGAGAAGAAGAAGGACAGCCAGCTCATCGTCAGCGTGCCGACCGCCTCCGGCCAGATTCCCCTCATCATCCTCATGAAAGCCCTCGGCATGGAGAAGGACGAGGAGATCTACAACGCGGTCGTCTCCACGCCGGAGATGGCGAACATCGTCTACGCGAACATCGAGGAATGCCAGAACAAGAAGGTCTACCCTCCGAACGGGATCTTCACGCGGGACGACGCGATCAACTATCTGGAGAAGAAGTTCGCGACGGGGCAGGCGAAGGAGTACCGGATCAAGAAGGTCGAGTCGATCCTGGACCGGTCCCTGCTGCCGCACCTCGGCGACACCCGCGAGGATCGGATCAAGAAGGCGATCTTCCTCGGTCGGGTCGCGCGGACGGTCCTCGAGTTGTCCCTCGGCATGCGACGCGAGGACGACAAGGATCACTATGCGAACAAGCGGCTCAAGCTCGCCGGCGATCTCATGGAGGACCTGTTCCGGGTCGCGTTCGCGAACCTCGTGAAGGATCTCAAGTACCAACTCGAGCGGTCCTATGCGCGCCGCCGGGAACTGAAGATCTCCTCGGCGATTCGTCCAGACCTGCTCACCCAACGGCTCCTCCACGCGCTCGCGACCGGCAATTGGGTCGGAGGTCGCGCCGGGGTCTCCCAGCTCCTCGACCGCACATCGAACATGAGCGCCTTGAGCCACCTTCGCCGGGTTACTTCGCCGCTCACACGATCCCAGCCTCATTTCGAGGCGCGGGACCTGCACCCGACCCAGTGGGGTCGGCTCTGTCCGAACGAGACGCCGGAAGGGCAAAACTGCGGCCTGGTCAAGAACTGCGCCCTCGTGATCGACGTGTCTGAGGGCTTCCCGGAAGAGGAAGTGAAACTCCTCCTGGCGGACCTTGGCACGAAGCAGGTCAAGGGCCAGCAGACCCAGCTCACCCGCGTCTACGTGAACGGAGACCTCGTCGGCCTCCACGAGGACCCGAAACTCCTCGTCTCCGAGATCCGCGAACGGAGGCGGTCGGGACTCCTGAGCCACGAGGTGAACCTGCGCCTCGACGAGAACATGGGCGAAATCATCATCAACTGCGATGAGGGCCGCATTCGACGACCCTTGCTGGTCGTGAAGGAGGGCCACATCGTGTTCTCCCGCAAGCACGTCGACGAGCTGAAGATGGGGCGCCTCCGCTTCTCTGATCTCGTCCGGAACGGGATCGTGGAATGGATCGACGCGGAGGAGGAAGAGGACACGTTCATCGCCCTCTATCCGTACGACGTCCCCAGCCGGTGCAAGGAGTGCAAGCATCCCCTGAGCCGGAACGACGTCACGTGGACGAACATGGGGAGCCGGGACGAGGACGCGGAGCTCGAATGCGCCCACTGCCACAAGAATTTCCGCGTGAAGTCCGCGATCACGAAGGACCACACCCATATCGAGGTGGACCCGATGGTCATCCTGGGCGTCGCCTCCGGCGTCGTGCCGTATCCGGAGCACAACTCGTCCCCGCGGGTCACGATGGGGGCGGGCATGGCGAAGCAGTCCCTCGGTCTCGCGTCGAGCAACTACCGCCTTCGGCCGGACACCCGGAGCCACCTGCTCCATTATGATCGTGATGAACAACGCCTCCATCGATCGGGGCCTCGGCCGGTCTTCGTTCATGCGGACGTACCGCGCAGAGGAGCGCCGGTATCCCGGCGGCCAGGAGGACCATTTCGAGATTCCCTCGCCCGACGTCCGGGGCGCCCGCGCCGACCTCTCGTACGCGAACCTCACCCCGGATGACGGTCTCATTTCGCCGGAAGTCCTCGTCCAAGGCGGCGACGTACTGATCGGGAAGACGAGCCCGCCGCGATTCCTGGAGGAGGAGACGGACTTCCTGACGCCGCAGAAACGGCGGGAGACGTCGGTCACGGTCCGCCACGGCGAGAGCGGCTGGGTCGATTCCGTCATGCTCACGGAGAGCGAGAACGGTTCCAAGCTCGCGAAGGTGAAGGTCCGCGACCTGCGGGTGCCGGAACTGGGGGACAAGTTTGCGTCCCGCCACGGCCAGAAGGGCGTGATCGGCCTGATCGCCCCGCAGGAGGACATGCCCTTCACCTCGCAAGGGATCATCCCGGACCTGATCATCAACCCCCACGCGATCCCGTCGCGGATGACGGTCGCCCACGTCCTCGAGCAGATCGGCGGGAAGGTTGGGTCCCTCGAAGGCCGCTTCATCGACGGAACCCCGTTCAGCGGGGAACGCGAGGACGCG
This sequence comes from Methanobacteriota archaeon, assembly GCA_005879015.1. Taxonomy (GTDB): domain Archaea; phylum Thermoplasmatota; class Thermoplasmata; order RBG-16-68-12; family RBG-16-68-12; genus RBG-16-68-12. The sequence continues at coordinate 1,435 of VBMC01000048.1, read as the reverse complement.
ATGCGGAAGGCCCTCGAGGAGAACGGCTTCCGGTCCAACGGGAAGGAGATCCTGTACGACGGCCGAACCGGCCGCATGATTCCCGCGGAGATCTTCGTCGGGGTCATCTACTACCAGAAGCTGCATCACATGGTCTCCGGCAAGTTGCACGTCCGCTCCCGCGGGCCGGTCCAGATCCTCACGCGGCAACCGACGGAAGGACGGTCCCGGCAGGGCGGCCTCCGGTTCGGCGAGATGGAGCGGGATTGCCTCATCGGCCACGGTGCCGCGATGGTGATCAAAGACCGCCTCCTGGACGAATCGGACGGCACGATCCAATATGTGTGCGGGAACCAGGACTGCGGCCACTTCGCGATCAAGGATCGGAAGGGGAATCTCCGGTGTCCCGTGTGCGAAAATACGTCGAAGATCTATCCGGTCCAGACGTCGTACGCATTCAAGCTCCTCCTGGACGAGCTCCTTTCGTTGGGCGTCGTCATGCGGCTGCAACTGGAGGACATGCGATGATGTCTTCCATGCGGGGGGTGACGAAGCGAATCCAGTCGATCAAGTTCGCCCTCCTCAGCCCGGACGAGATCCGGCGGATGTCCGCGACGAAGATCATCACCGCGGACACCTACGACGACGACGGCTTCCCGATCGACATGGGCCTCATGGACTCCCATCTGGGGGTCATCGAGCCCGGCTTGCGGTGCAAGACCTGCGGCGGCAAGGTCGACGATTGTCCGGGTCACTTCGGGCATATCGACCTCGCGATGCCCGTCATCCACGTCGGATACGTGAAGGACATCAAGAAACTACTGCAGGCCACGTGCCGAAAGTGCGGCCGTCTCCTCCTGACGCGCCAACAGGCCCAAGAATACATGGCGGAGATGGAGCAGGTCGAGGAACTCGGCGGAGACGTGACGGAGGTCGGCTACGTCACGAAAGAGACCGCCCGCGAGGCGCAGAAGCGCCAGCGCTGCCCCCACTGCGGCGAGGAACAGGGAAAGGTCACGCTGGACAAGCCGACGACGTTCCGGGAGGATGGCCACAAGCTCACGCCGAAGGAGGTGCGGGAGCGGCTCGAGCGGATCCCGAATGAGGACCTCCGCGTCCTCGGGATGAACCCGGAGGTCGCCCGCCCGGAGTGGATGGTCCTCACCGCGCTCCTTGTGCCGCCGGTCACCGTGCGCCCCTCCATCACGTTGGAGAGTGGGGACCGATCGGAGGACGACCTGACCCACAAGCTCGTCGACGTGCTCCGGATCAACCAGCGGCTCCGAGAGAACCGCGACGCGGGCGCCCCCCAGCTGATCGTCGAGGATCTCTGGGAGCTCCTTCAGTACCACGTCACGACGTATTTCGACAACCAGACGTCGGGCATCCCGCCCGCGAGGCACCGGTCCGGTCGGCCGTTGAAGACCCTCGTCCAGCGGCTGAAAGGCAAGGAAGG
>VBMC01000280.1 GCA_005879015.1 Methanobacteriota archaeon | reverse complement strand
CGGTTCCGGGAAGGCGGCGGGTACTTGGTCGTGGGCGCGATGGCGGGTTCCCTCGTCCTGTCCCTGTACGTGTTCGTCCAGGTCCTGTTGCAAGGCGGGCTAGGTGGGGGCTTTACCCCAGAGATCGTGACCGGCTACGTCTGGCTTCCGAGCATCCCGGGGGCCGAGATCCGGATCGCGATCCTGATCGACAACCTCAGCTCGCTGATGCTCGTCCTCGTGTCGTTCCTCTGCCTCCTGATTTTCATCTATTCCCTCGCCTACATGCACGAGGAGGAGGGCAAGGCCCGCTACTACGCGGAAGTCAGCCTCTTCGCGACGGGGATGCTGGGGACGGTGAGCGCGGACAACTTCCTGCAGCTCCTGATCTTCTGGGAGATCATGGGCCTCTGTTCGTACCTCCTGATCGGCTTCTGGTACCACAAGCCGGAGGCGGCCGCCGCCGCGAAGAAGGCGTTCCTCGTCACCCGCGTCGGAGACGTCCTGTTCCTCGTCGGCGTCCTCATCATCTGGAACGAGTTCCACAGCCTTCGCTTCGATGTGATCGCCCCGCAGGTCGGGCTCCTGAATCCCCAGTTGCTGACCTTGATTCCGCTCCTGTTGTTCGGCGGCGCCGTCGGGAAGTCCGCCCAGTTCCCCCTGCACACGTGGCTCCCGGACGCGATGGAGGGCCCGACGACGGTCAGCGCCCTGATCCACGCCGCGACGATGGTGAAGGCGGGTGTCTACCTGACCGCCCGGTCGTTCATCTTCCTAGTCCCCCTCGCCCCCGGAGTCGAGCCGCCCTTCACCGCGATCCTCGTGATTGCCGGCATCGGGGGGTTCACCACGCTTTTCGCCGCGTCCATGGCCGTCGTCAACAACGACATCAAGCGGGTGCTCGCCTTCTCCACGATCTCCCAGCTCGGGTACATGTTCCTCGGCCTCGGCGCCGGTGCCTACGTGATGGCGACGCAGGCGTCGCGCGGCGAGGAGGTCAGCTCCGCGGGGTACAGTGCCGCCCTGTATCATCTGTTCATGCCCGTCACCTCGCGTGTCATGTTGTTCGGCGCGCTCGCCCTCGCGGGGATCGCCCCGTTCAGCGGCTTCTTCAGCAAAGGGGACATCCTGTCGGTCGCCTTCGATGCAGGTGCTGACCAGCCCGGCTTCTACCTGCTGTACGCGTTCGGACTCCTTACTGCGTTCCTCACCGCGTTCTACGCGTTCCGACTCTGGTTCATGACGTTCCACGGGGAGTACCGCGGGCACGAGCATCCGCACGAATCGCCCCGCATGATGACCGCCCCCCTGATGATCCTCGCGGGTTTCACGCTCGTGTCCGGCCTCCTCGCCTATCCGATGCAAGGGTTCGGGAACTTGGTGTTCTTCGGGCGGCCCGAGGCGGGCTTCCCCCTCGTCGGCATCCCATGGTCGCACTACGTGCTCGAAGGTGCGGCGCTGGGCGTCGCGGTCCTCGGGATCGCCCTGGCCTGGTCCATCTACGCCACGAAACGGATTCCCGCGGAGCGTTTCACCACCACCCGAGGGGGCGCGTTCCTCCATCGGATGCTCACCCGTCGGTACTGGATCGACGACGTGTACGACGCGTTCGGTCGGAACGTCGTTGTCGGCCTCGCCCGAGGGTTGGACTGGTTCGACCGCAATGTGATCGACGGGATCGTGAACGCGGTCGGCCGCGGTGGGATGCGGGTGGCGGTGCAGAGCGACGTCTTCGATCGGCGTGTGATCGATGGCGCCGTGAACGCCGTCAGCCTCGAGACGATCCGGACGAGCTGGCGTCTGCGGCAGCGACAGACGGGCCAGGTGCAGAGCTACGCCTGGGTGATCGTCGTAGGATTGGTCGTCCTGTTCTTCTTGATGTTCGGCCAGCGGCTCGTGGAGCGTTTCCTCGGAGGACCCTGATATGGTCGGCGTCTTGTCCCTCCTTTGGCTGATCCCCTTCGTCGGGGCACTCATCGTCTGGGGGATCGGGACCTCGCAGCGGACCGCGAAGTTCATCGCCCTCGGATTCAGCCTCGTGGAGATGGTCTTGGCGACGTCGCTCCTGCTGGCTTTCATCAATCCCGGCTGGGCATTCGTCCTCGGGGCTCCGACCGCGACGCCCCCGCCGACCCCGGGTCCGTTCGTCCCGCTGTTCTACATGGAACGGTTCGGCGGATGGAAGGACTACGGGTTCAATTACATCGTCGGCGTGGACGGCCTCAGCGTCCCCCTCATCTGGCTGACGGCCCTGCTCACGACCCTCGCCATCGTGTTCCACTGGGACGAGGAGCAGCGCCCGCGCGCCTTCTTCGGCCTCTTCATGTTCCTCGAGATGGCCCTCGTCGGCGTGTTCCAGGCCCTGGACTTCATCCTCTTCGCGGTCTTCTGGGAGCTCGTCCTCCTCCCGATGTTCTTCCTGATCGGGATCTGGGGTGGTCCGAACCGACGGTACGCGGCGTTGAAGTTCCTGATCTTCACCCACGTGGGCTTCGTGATCATGCTGCTCTCCATGTTCACCCTCTACTGGACCGCGAGTGCGTCGGTGAACGCCGCGGTGTACGGCGTCAACGCGCCGACGCTCGACATGACCGCCTTCCTGCACGGCGCCCTGAGGCATGCGACCGGCTCCGGGATCGTCTACATTACCTTGGGTGCCCAGATTCCGATCTTCGCGGCCTTCCTCTTCGGATTCATCGTCAAGTTGCCGTCCGTGCCGTTCCACACTTGGCTGCCCGATGCCCACGTGGAGGCGCCGACCGGGGGGTCGGTCCTCCTGGCGGGCGTCCTCCTCAAGATGGGCGGTTACGGGATCTTCCGGATCAACCT
>VBMC01000274.1 GCA_005879015.1 Methanobacteriota archaeon | reverse complement strand
GGACTTCTACCGCGGTGTCTACGAATGCTTCGGGACGCTCCTCGCGGGGGATCCGGGCTGTGAGGAATGCGAGATTCGCGCCCGCTGCCGGGAGGTGACGACGTGAGCCTGCCTTCCCTTGCGGAGGTCGAGCATTCGGACTGGCCCGCCCTGCAACGGATGTGCGAGACCCTCGGCCTGAATCCGAAGGGACGCAGCGCGGTCGTCCGGATGCGAGTCGCCGACTACGTGCGTCACCGGGTGCATCCGCCCTCGTGGCGGCCAGCGCGGGAGCACCAGGCCGCCCTCCTGACGCGGCTCGGTCACCCCGATCTGGCCGAGCGCGTGTGGGAGTCCACGATCCAGCTCGAGGCGCCGGCGCCCTGGGTCGGGCTAGGCCACGCCCAGCTCGCGGGCGGTTTTCTCGCCGAAGCCGCGAAGTCTTTCGCGCGAGCGGCCCAGATGGGGGATCCCTCCGGGGAACTCCACCGCGCGGAGACCCTCGCGGCGGGTGGAGACTACCAGGGGGCCGTCGGCGCGTGCGAGGCCTATCTCACGACGCACGCCCGCGACCTGCGGGGGCTCCTGATGAAATCGACGTTCCTGGCCCGCTCGGGGTTCGAGGAAGAGGCGATCAAGGTCCTTCACACCGCGGCCGAATTGCATCCCGAGGTCCCACTCCTCAAGCGGACTTTGGGTCTCGCCCTGTTGCGGTCGGGGCACCATGCGGCCGCCGCCGATGCTCTTCAGGAAGCTGCGCATCGGAATCCCAAGGACATAGACGCGCAGGTTGGTCGCGGGGCCGCGCTCCTGCTCGCGGGCCGGACCCGCGAAGCGATCGGGGTCCTTCGAGAAACGCTCGAGACCGACTCGACACGAGCGGATTCATTGAACAACCTCGGCGTTGCCTACCTTGCGATGGGCCGCACGAAGTCGGCCGCGGTGAACCTGGAACGGGCCGCAAAGCATCGGGAGTCGCCCCGGATTCTGCTCAATCTGGGCAAGGTCATGGAGGACGCGCATGAACCCGCTGAGGCGGTGCGTGCGTATGATCAGGTTCTGAAGCTTCGAGCGAAGGACCCGGAAGCGGTCGCGGGCCGCAAGCGCTTGGGGGGCCCGACCAAGTCCCGTCGGAGTCCGCGGAAAGGGACCGTGAAATCGTCGAAGAGGGCCCCTCGGACGATCCGCACAAAGTCGACCCCAACCACCGAGGCACCCTCTTCATAGACCGCGAGTCCCGCGGCCTCGGAAGGCTCATTACAATTCGTTCCATCGGTCCATCGATGCCGATCCGGCGGACCGAGTGGGAGGGCGTATCCACCGACGGCCCGTGGTTGCTCACGCGAAATCGGGTCCCGGGGGTTTCCGTCTACGGTGAAAGCCTTCCTCGCGAAGGAGGGAGCGAATACCGGCGATGGGATGCGAACCGAAGCAAGCTCGCAGCCTATCTGAGGTGCGGTGGGCGCGTCTGGGGGTTCCGTGGAGACGCCTCGGTCCTGTACCTAGGCGCCGGAAGCGGCACGACGGCCAGCCACGTCTCCGACATCTGCCGCGAAGGAACGATTACCGCGATCGAAATCTCCACCCGCGCGTTTCGAGATCTCCTACGTATCGCGGAGACTCGGACGAATTTGGTGCCCGTCCTCGGAGACGCCGCGAAGCCCGAGACGTACCGAGGTCGCCTGGGCGTCGTGGACGTACTCTATCGCCGCAACGCATCTTCGAGGCGGCGAAACAGGAACTCGTCAAAGCGGGCATGAAGGTCCTCGACCTCCGGACCCTCGCCCCGTATCAATTGGACCACGCGGCCCTCGTCGTGCGAAAGCCATAGCATCATCCACTGACAAAGATTCATGTTGGCCGTGGCGCGACCGTCCCGGGGGGCGTATCGTCGATTCGCGCGCTACTACGATCTGATCTATCATGGGCTCGTCAACTACGAAGGCGATGTCGATTTCCTCGAGAACGTCTTCCAAAGGTTCCACATCGACCCGAAGACCGTCCTCGACCTCGGATGCGGCACCGGCAACCACGACCTTCCGCTCGCTCGCCGCGGGTATCGCGTCACGGGAATCGACCGGTCCCGCGAGATGCTCTCCCTCGCGCGAAAAAAGGGCGCCACCTTGCGGCCGCGACCGCGGTTCGTCCATGCCGACATGCGTTCCTTTCGACTTGGCGAAAGGTTCGACGTGGCCATTTGCATGTTCGGGGCTTTCGGCTATCTGTTGACGCAACGCGATGCGTTGCAGTCCCTTCGCAGCATACGCACTCATCTCGAACCGAAGGGTTTCTTCGTGTTCGAGTTCTGGCATGGCCCTGCGGCGAGACCGTCCCCGTTCCAGACGTGGACGCACATCGCGAAGAAGGACATCGAGATCGTCCGCCTCGATGAGGCCCGATTCGATCCGCGAACGGGCCGGCTGCCTGTCGAGTTCCGTTTCTTTGTCTTCGGAGCTGGCCGGGTCCTCGACCGGTTCGATGAGCTCCATACGATCCAGACGTACACGGTCCGCGGCATGCGGGAGCTGTTGCGTCGCGGTGGATTCAATCTCCTCGGGACGTTCGCCGCGACGAATGTGAACAAAGGATTCCGGCCCGTGTCGCGCAACACGTTTCGCATCATGGCGGTCGCGCGCGCGAGGTGAATCTTAAATATGTCCCCGCGGTATGCGCAGCCTCTTCCGAGGAAATGATGGCTCGCCTCCATGCACATCGCAAAGGAAAGAGCGGATCCACGAGGCCGTTTCTCAAGGCGAACCCGGAGTGGGTCGCGATGGAGAAGGCCGACATCGAGGAGACGATTTTCCGTCTGCACCAGGAAGGCCTCTCCGCCGCCGCGATCGGTGTGCGCCTCCGGGACGGCTTCGGGGTCCCGAGCGTGCGGCTCGCGACCGGACGGAGCTTGCTGGAGATCCTACGGTCTAAGGGCGCCA
>VBMC01000047.1 GCA_005879015.1 Methanobacteriota archaeon | reverse complement strand
GACTGATGGGGTTTGGAACCGAGTACTCGGTGTATCCAATATCCTGGAATCGGTTGGAGGAACTTCTCGAACGTAACGAACTGACTTGGTCGCTGAAACCGCCGACCCGCCCCTATACGGCCGCACAGAAAGTCGGCAAGCGGTTGGTCCAAATAAGCCCCGCCTTCTGGAAGATCGCGAACGTCTTCCAAGTCGTAGGACGCCGAAAGGAGTCAGCCAAGTAGGTTACTACGTGGGAGACCTCGAAACCGGTTGGATCGGCCAGCTGTCCGTGTGCCCCGCTCATCCGGTGCGCCGAGAGGGCACATGCCTTTCGTGGCCAGGTCCGCGAACTCCTCGACAGGTCGTAATAGACGGGCCCTCGGCTCACGACGCACGCCCATCATGCGGCACATGCGCGAGGCCAACCGGGCGGCGCTATGTGAGACTCGCGTCCGCTGGCTTGAAGAAAAGAAAGGAAAGAAGGAAAGGGGAGGGCTGAAGCCCTCATCGAGATGAGGGAGGATTGCGAAAACTATCCGTTCTGAACGAAGGCGTAGACCGCCATGACCTCAGATCGGGATACGACTGGATTGCCCTTTGAGCAACCGTCGCGTGACCTCCTAGGCCGCGGCTTCGACGATCTTGCCATCTCGGATGTCGAGGACGCGACTAGCGATGCCCGCAACCCGAGCGTCATGGGTGACAACGACTATGGTCTTCTTGAGATCTCTGTTCAGCCGCTGGAACAGATTCAGGATTTCCTGGCCGGTCTTCGTGTCGAGCTCTCCTGTGGGCTCGTCCGCAAGGAGCAAGGGTGGATCGTTCGCCAAGGCGACTGCGATGGCGATCCTCTGTTGCTCGCCGCCGCTCAGCTCGTCCGGCCGATGACGCGCACGCTGGGCGAGCCCGACGAGATCGAGGAGTTCCTTCGTCCGAGCCTTCCGGGCCACGCCGTCTTTGGAGGCGAGGCGCATTGGCAGCTCGATGTTTTCCTCGGCGGTGAGCGTCGGGACGAGGTTAAAGAATTGGAAGACGAAGCCCGTCTGTCGCAATCGATACTGGACGAGCCCTCCCTCGCTCAAGTCGACCAGGTTGGAGCCGTTCACCTCGATTCGACCCGCGGTCGGGCGGTCGATTCCCCCAAGGATATTCAAGAACGTCGTCTTGCCGCACCCCGAAGGCCCTCGAATCGCGACGAGTTCGCCGTCGGCGATACGCAAATCGAGGCCGCGCAGTGCGATTACTTCCGCTTTCCCCGTTCGATAGACCTTGATCAAGTCCTTAGTCAGGATTTCTGGCACGTTTATCCACCTCGCAGCTTGAGGACGCGTCCGATGTCCATTTGCGCGACTCGCAGGGAGACAAGGACGGATGTGACGAGCATCGCGATCGGCGCGGCAGCGAGGAGCAGGAGCGACGTCACCGGGACGATTAGGAACAGCGGTACCAGGCTCTCCCCGGAACCCGAACCCAAGGTTGTGGAGAGGTACGCCGAGAGGACACCGAGTCCCGCACCAACGACCAGCCCGACGAGCATGATCGACGACGCCTCACCGACTAACAGGCCAGCGGTCTGCCATCCGCTCGCACCACGCGCTCGGATGGACGCTAACTCGACCTTCCTCTCAAGGGTCGCGGCGTACAGAATGAGCCCGATTCCGGCTGTGAGGATCACGACCATGAACGCCATCTCCAGCTCCATGAATCCGAAGAAAGCTCGGAACAGCGGGACGGAACGTAGCTGCCCGACCTCTTCCTCGGCGACGCGAATCCCGCTCGCGCCCAGGCTGCGAATTCCGTCCTTGGCCGCTAGCGGGTCCGCGCCCGCGCGGAGTGCGACGAGGTATCGCTCTGGGTCGATGTTTTGGGACATGACGATGTCGACGAGCTGCTTCAGCGTGGTGTGACTCCCGTAGATAGCCAGCGGCACGCCGGATCCGACCGCAGACGTTCCGGGGAGCCCACGAACCGTCCCGCCAATTCCCACGGTGACGGTGACATGCTCAAGGACACCCGCCTGATTCCGCATTTCCCTTCTGAACGTCAACACGTCGCCGACCGCCAGGGACTGACTGTCCAGATACGCTTCTGTCACGAGGACCTGACAAACTCCTGGGCCGGTCCGGTTGTTTGCCGGGTCGCAATCGGGACTCGCGAGCACCCGCTGCGCCGCGCCGCGGTCGATGTCGCGGAAGTACCACGGTTCTGGGTTCGTTGTGGATAGATACGTTTCTGGGTCTAAGGCGAAGACATCCGCATAGCCGAGATTCGGCGGAACGTACAGCCTCCGAACGAGCGTGAGGCCCTCGACTTCCGGGAGGGCCCGTACGCTAGCCGCGAATCCTGGATCGGAAGGAGGCGCGTTAACGGCGATGTCCGCGCCGATCTCAGCCCGGAGCTGGCTCTCCTGGTACGCAAGTTGGGAGGAGAAGGTGACGAGGGTGAACATGCCGAACGCGAGGCCAAGCGCGATGATGACCGCCACGTTTGCAGCTCGTCGTGGATTTCGCTGCAGGTTCCGAGTGATCACGTAGTGCAAGTTCTTCGTAAAGGGCCTGTTCACGCGGGAAGCGGCCTCGTAGACCCTGCTCGAAGACCTTGTGAGGAGGCGGCTTGAACCGACCATGAGGAAGATCGGCGCCAGGGGGAGGAGGACGATGAACAGCGGGCCGATCAGGAAGGTGACGAAGCCGGCCTGGTACCGACTGTACACGACCATGACGTAGGTCAGGACCGCCAACGTGACGAGGAGGGCGTCCCAGGATGGCCGGTACCGGATGTGGGTCTCTCCAGGGGCGTAATAGCGAAGCGTTTCCACGATGGGAAGGTCGGCCGTCCGCTGCGCGGACCGGTAGCTCGTCGCGGCCATGAAAAGCACGCTGAGGCCTGCAACAGTGGCAACGGTAGCCGGCGAAAGGACGACGAGTTCATATTGTGGAGTAGAGGCCGTGCTGAAGAGGCTGACGTAGGCCAGCAGCAGCCGGCTCAGGCCGACGCCCGCCGCGAGGCCGATCAAGGCGGCAATGACGCCTCCGAGGGCCGCTTCTAGCAGGAGGAGCCCTAAGGTCTGGTCACGCGAGGCCCCGCGGGTCCTCAGAACCGCAAGCTCCCGGCGACGCTCCGCGTGGCTCAAATCAATGCCGATCGCCCCCAAGTAGATGCCAAGGAGTAGGACGGGTGCGGATAGTCCCAGATAGAAGATCCGTTGGATGGTCAGGGCGTTCGCGAAGCTCGAGAGCGCATTAGGGACCGCGTCGGATGTTATGTGGCCCCCGAACAGACCTAACACGCTGTTGACTTGGCGATCAAGCCGCGCGACGTTCCCTAGAGACGCTTCGGTATCGTACGGATCGAGCACCTGCGCCCGATCGATTCGAACCTCGCCCGTGAGTCCGTTCCCCGCGGACGCGTAGCCGAGTTGCTCCTCATACCAGGCGGCATCCTCCACATGCACGACTGCAAGCGGCGTGGAGACCGAACCACCTTCGGAACGCACGCCGCTAAACACGGCCGTGACGGTCACATTCACCCGCGGGTCGGTCTGATTGGTCGGGTCGAACGATGAGAGACGGAGACTTACTATCGCGCCGGCGGAGACATTCAATCGCGCCGCAAGGTCCTCGGACAATGCAGCCTTGCCTCGCGGAAGGGAGAAGCTACCTGCGATGACCGTGATTTCCTCGAGGGCAGACGGGAGACGATTCGGTTCCACACCAATCACCTGGGCGTTGAGCGGACTGGGAGTCGCACTCGATTCGACCTTGCCGATACCCGTGAAACGTGTGACGGCCACACGGAGGACTCCTGGGACCGCCTCGACCGCCTCGCGCAGCTGGGTACCGTTGGCCGAGGCCCGAGCCTCGAAATCGATGTCCGACGGGAGATTCGCAAGGAACGCATCGAGCGTCGCCCGCGTGGACGAATCGATTGCAATGAACGTGCCTGAGACGAACGTGATCGCCAGGAGGACTCCGATCATCGCAGTGATGGTCCGCCGGCGGCTGCGAACGACATTGATCGCCGCGTACCGAATCAGGGCCACGGCGATTTCCTCCGGCCTACGACGGTCAACGACCCGCATCTTAAAGGGGGAGGGCCGAAGCCCTCCGGTTCGCGGTCAAGGCTCGCCGCCCGTTCCGCCGCCTCCGCCCTTGCGCATGTCTCGCAGTTCCCGCCTGGCCTCCCGGTAGCGGACAAACAGGAATACGCCCGCCGCGATTGCGATGACGGTTACCAGGATGAGGGCCAGCGAAGTCGCCGAGGTCGCTTGCCGGGAGAACTGGTCGAGCGCGCCCGACGTGACCTCGATCACAACGAAGCTCTGCCGGCCCGCGGTGCTCGCGGTGATGACGACCAATCCCGCTTCCGAGGGTGCCCTGAAGACGCCCTGCTGGTTGATCGAGCCAGCCGTGGCCTGCCAAGCGATCGTCGCCCCGGTCACCGCGTTGCCGAATTGATCGGTCACGACTACCCCGAAGGCCAGGGTCCCGCCGATGGCCATGGTCGTCGCCGGCGAGTCGATGGAAATTCCCACGGGCGGGCCCGCGATGATCGTCAGGCTGATCGCCCGCGAAATCGCGCCGATCGTGGCGGTGACCTGCACCGACGCCGGGGTCGTCGTGATGGGTGCGTGGTACAGGATGGAACGGCCGTCCGGGGTGAGCGACAATATGGTGCCCGTACCTGTAGTCGTCCATGTGACCACGCCGTCGGGGTTCGCGTTGCGGTACGCATCCAGGACCGTGGCGACAATCACCGAGTTAGAATCGACCGCTAGGCTCGTGGATGTGAGGCCGATGTCCACCGTCGCAGGGGTCGCCGGGACGATGGTGACCTCTTGTCTGCCCGTCATCCCGGTCGCGTACATCGCGATCACGGAGCCGGCGCCTACCGTCGTCGACGCGGTGAACGCGCCGTTGGACGTGATCGTCCCGCTGCCGCCCGTCACGCTCCACGTGAGCGGTACGTTTGCAATCACGTTGCCGAACCGGTCCGTCGTCTCCGCCACGAACGTTCGCTGCGTGCCAGCCGGGATGTCGACGGGGCCTTCGAAACGGTTGCTGCCGACGACCATGACGACCTGAATTCGATCGAGCGGCCCGGGCGTCACAACGACCCTGACGACCAGAGGTATCCCACCCGAGGAGATCGTTAGGTTCCCGGATCCGGCGAGATAGCCGGCCGCGAGGACCGCGGCCGGAGAGCCCGTCTCGATCGGCTCGATGCTCCCGATCGTCGTCGCCCACCCGAACCTCAGCCCGGAGATCTCGTTCCCGTACCGGTCGAACCCTTCCGCGTGGAGGGCGAGGTTCGAGCCGGCCTCCAGGCTCACCGTCGCCGGTTGCAAGGCGACGGAAGCGAGGGCGCCGGGCACAATCGCCACGATCGCGGTGCCGGTCTTCAACCCCATGGTAGCCGTGACGAATCCGATGCCCACTTGCGTGGAGGCGGTCAGGAGCCCCGACGCATCGATCGTCCCGATGGCGCCCGTCACGTTCCACACGAAGGTGGCGCCGGGGATCGTGTTCCCGAAGCGGTCCTTCGCATCCGCGTTGAAAGACATCGTCGTGCCGGCGACAATGTTCGCGACGCCCGGGGAGACGTCGACGTGATCGAAGGCTCCCGGCGTGATCGTGACCGTCGCGTCCGCACTAAGGGCGCCCGCGGCGACGTGCAGGCTGTCCGTGCCCGTCACGACACCCGACACATAGAGGACCTGGTCGCCGTTGGCCGACAACGGGACCGTCGTGCCGAGGCCGTCCGCGGAGCTCCACGAGTAGGGCCCGCCGGGGCTCGGATTGCCGTACACGTCGGTGGCCTTCGCTTCGAACAGCGCGGCCAATCCAACGGAGACGCTCGCGGTCCCGGGGGCCACCTCGATCGCGGCCATCACGCCCGCGCCGGGCGCGCCGTACGCGTAGACGGTTCCGGAGGCATCGTCCATCCAGACGTAGCCCTTGCCGATGGCCACGGACGACGCCGATCCGGCGCCGCTCAGGAAGTGCGTGTCCACGATGGCTCCCGTCGCGGCGTCCAAGACGTAGAAGCCGCCGTCCGTCGAGGTCCCGAACACGTAGCCGTTCGCGAGGCCCACGGAGCTGAAGATGACGCCGGAAGTGGAGGTCTGCCACAGCACATTGCCGGTCGTCGCGTCCACGCCGCTGAAGGCGCCGCTCACGGAGCCCATGTAGAGGTTCGTGCCGTCGTACGCCGGGGTGTCGAACCAGAACCCGCCGAATCCGGGGGTCGACCAGACGGGCGTGCCGCTGAAGGCGTTCAGGGCCCACAAGGTGCCCGTCGCCGGGAACGTCGCCTGGTTGAAGGATCCGACGTAGATGTTCCCCTGGGCGAACAACGGGGCCGAACCGCCCCAGCCGTCAAGGGCGTAGGACCACCGGAGTGCGCCGGTCATCTCGTCGAGGGAGAACACCCACCCGTTCGACGTCCCGCTCGGATCGAGCGCGCTGGCCCAGACCGTGCCGGCCGCGACGGTCACGCCGCCCCACGGGAACAGGCCGTTCGTCTGGTACGTCCAGACGACGACGCCCGTGGTCGCGTTGAGGGCGAAGACCCTTCCGTCCCGGGCTTCACCGAAGACCATGCCGTCCGCGTAGGCGAGCGGGATCCGTGCGTTGAAGTCGAATCCGGCGATGCTCCAGATCGTGTCGCCCGTGTTCGCGTCGAGGGCGTACAGGTTGCCGCCGCTCAGCGTGTAGTAGATCACGTAGACCACGCCGTTGGCGACCGCCGGCCAACCGGTGTAGAACGGAATGCCGCTGCCGTCGCCGAGGTATCGTGACCAGATCGTGGTTCCCAGGAACGGATCCCGAGCCCGGAGGAACTGGTCGATGCTCGTCGCGAACAGCTTGCCCTCCGCGTAGATGGGGCCGGAGTACAAGGCGGCCGTGTTCCCGGGCGACGTCCACAACTGGCTCATCGGGATCCCGAACACGTTCGGCGAGGCGCCGCGGCGCTGGTCACGGTGAGGTCGATCGTGCCCGGGGTCGCCCCCGCCGGGACGGTGACTTGCACACCGAAGCTCGCGCTTTGGAGGCCCGTGACCGTGCCGACATCGGGGATGCCGTCGCCGTTCGTGTCGAGCAACGGAGACCCGTCGGAAGCAAGGAGCGAGACCAGCCATCCGCTCTGGGACGTCGCCACGATATTCAGGACGTCCGGCTGCCCACCGGTGTTCCGGACGCTCATCGCCGCGGTCACCGTCTGTCCCGGCGTGACCTTGAAGTACGGCCCGGCTGCCACGAAGACACCGGCTGGGGGTACCAAGGTCGTCGCACTGGTGGCCGACGAAGCCGAGGGTAGGCTGACCGAAGTCGCCATGATGGTCGCGACATCCGCGTTTCCATCCAACGCAGCCGCAGGCACATCGACCGTCGCGGTCAGGGTAATGGCTCCCTTCGACGGAATCGGTCCCGTGTCCGGGACGCCGTCGCCGTTCGTGTCCGTCACAGCCGAGCCGTTCGCGTACCAGAGGGACGTCGGCCAGGCGAACGGAGCGGAGCTCCATGCCAGGTTGAACGTATCCTGCGGCAGCGCGATGCCGCGGTTCACGACCTTGAAGTCGTAGGAGACGGTCGCTCCCGGCACGGTCTGGGACGACTGCGTCTTCGGCGACAGTCGCACCCCGTACAATGGCGGGATGATCCAGCTCAGGAGCCGGTCCATCATGTTCTGCCGATCGGGAGCGGTGCTGATCGCCTCGAAGTTGAACGCGAGGTAGGCGGTCTGGTAGGTTCCGGTGTCGACGTGGAGGATCGCAGACCGGCTCGAGGGGCCCGAATCGTACTGGACCCCGGTCTCGGCCGGGGCGATCGGGTCGACCACGTCCGGGTAGAACTGGTCATTGGCCCCGTCGCCGCCCGCGATCTGGATGTCGAGTCCGTCGCCGATCGGATCGCCCGCGACTCCGACCACGTGCCGCGTCGGAGCGTTGTCGGTCACGTACGATGCATGGAGGTACGTGCCGTACAACGGTCCGGACAGGAAATTGCTGCAGTAGCCGAGGTCCTGGCCGATCGCGATCAGACGTCCGCCGGCGTCGAGGTAGCTCGTCAGGACCGTCTGGGACTGGAACATGGCCCCGCAACCGGGCGTGTACCAGATGACGACCTTGAAGCTGGCCAGATCGGTGAGGGCGGGGATGCCCTGCGTCGCGATGTTCCAGTAGACGAAGTCCTGGCCGACGGCGGAGAGGGCGAGCGTGTAGTACGTCTCAAAGCTCTGGCCGAAGTCGTCGTCGAGCAGGAGGACGGCCGGGATCGGCAGCGTCGTGAAGTTGTAGTACGCTCCGCCGTTGTTGTCGACCGCCGTGTTCCCAGCCTGGTCCGTCGCGGTGACTTCGAAGAAGTACGTGGTGTTCGGCGTGAGGTCCTTCAGCGTGAGTCCGTGGGTCAGGCCGAACCCGCCGACGCCGGTCGCGTTCGGCGGCGTCGTGGTCCCGTACAGGATCGAGCTCGTGGCCGCCTCGTTGGTGAGCCAATCGATCCGCGCCGAATTGTGCGTGACGCTCGACGTGTTGATGGCGGAGATGACCGGCGGCGTGTCGTCGATCGTCGCGGTGGCGGTCTTCGTCCCGGGCGGGCTCGCGTCATTATATGTCACGGTGATCGTGCCACCGTTCACAACGTTTAGCAAACCGTCGCCGGGGGAGCTTGCCGCGGATGTCAGTTGGATGGAGCCCAAGAACACGCCGGAGGCATTCCCGACCTCGGTCGCGGTCACTGTCTCGCTGTCACCCGTGTCGCTGGTCACGCCGACCGCCGCGGTGCCGCTCAGGTCGCTGTCCATGAGGACGAGGCCCGCGAGTGCCGACGACATGAAGGTGCCCTGGTTCCAGAACACGTTGCCCACCGGGGTGGGCCCGCCGCCGTACGAGACAACGAGTGCGTAGTCTTGAGGACCGGACGGGACGTTGACTCCCGTCACGGTCACCGTGTAGACGCCGACCGCGGGGTTCGAGATGTAGACATTCTCCAAGTTGTTTTTCGAGTCGGGTGTTCCACCGGGAGCACTCGCGCCGTCCGCGAAGTTGTTCCCCAGGTACATCGTCCCATCGGGAGCGGTGACCGTCAGGTCGAGGTCGTTCACGAGCTCCGTGCCCGCTCCCGGGGTGCCGGGCACATCCGTCCACGCGACGGACACCTTGACCGGCTGATCGACGATTCCGACCGCGATCTGGTACGTGTGGGAGGCTCCCGTCGACAGGGAGACCGTCTGGTCATCGTAGAAGTGCGCTGCCGAGGACGCGATCACGTTCCCGAGGTGAAGCCGACCCCAACCTTCGTCCATGTTCGGGATCGGGCCCGTGGAGAAGGAACCGAAGGACGGGTTCGCGACCGCGGGCGCCGCGCCGGAGACCATCGGGCCGGACATGCTCGTCCCGCCGCAGTAGATGTGGAACGCGTCGATGTTCTGCCAGCACCAGTTCGGGTTCGCCTGGCTCGAGAGCGCGGACGCAATCCATCCGCCCGGAGCAACGATGTCCGGCTTGATCCGGCCGTCCGCGGTCGGGCCGCGGCTGCTGAAGCCGATCGATGCGTTGAAGTCATCGGCCGGCCAGGTGCCCGGAGGCGGGACCGTCGGTCGGAAGTTCAACGAGGCGCCGGTCGTGATCACGTTCTTCGAGTTGCCGGGGCTCCCGGTGCTCTGGTAGATCGGCGTGCCGCCGCCCCAACCCCCGTTGCCTGCGGAGAACTCGAAGATGAGCGATTGATTCCCCGGCGTGAAGATGTTTGCATCGCGCACGAGGCCATCGTAGATCATGTCGTCGATGAGATACGCTCCACCATCTTGGATGCCCCAGCTGTTGCTGTTGACGGAAGCGCTGTTGTTCAGGGCGTCGGAACCGAGAGAGTAGTAGCTTGGGTACTGCCACGCTCCGCCGCTGTCAAAGATGCGCTGGTTGATGATGTCGGCCTGCGGCGCCATCCCGAGGCCCCAGAGGAAGCCGTTCGAGTCGCCGGTCCCGAGGGACCCGTTGCCCGCGACGATACCCGAGACGTGCGTCCCATGGCCGAAGCCGTCCGCCCCGTTCGTGAGGGATCCGTACCACAGGTTCGCGACGACGCGGTTGTCGAGTTCCGGATGCATGTCTCCATTCACGTTCGGGTTGTCGACGCCGGTGTCCACGCCCGTGTCATCGACGGCGACCCGGATGCCGGCTCCTGTGTAGCCGGTCGAGTTGAGCCACGCGAGATAGCCGGGCGTCAGTTGCGAGACATAGTTGCCCGCGTCGATCTGACTCGACACTTCATCGAGGACGTGGGGCCGGTAGAACGGCTCGACCCAGTACACGCCGGGCAAGGAAGCGATGCGCGGCAAGTTCGCTGCGTCCACGGAAACGCGGACGAGCTCGAACCAGCCCATGCTCATCGTCTGATAGATGATATGGGACATCGCGCCGAGCGAACGGGACGTGCTCGCGGGCGCGTTCTTGAGGATCAACACACTGAGATCGTAGCTCCGGCCGACCTTGGCCGCGGGATTCGTGCCGACGGTGGAGAAGGGATTGGCCGACGCGGTGAGGCCGGAACCGCCCGGGGCCGCGACGGCGGACAGCGACAAGCTCGCTGGGGTCGATTTCCCGTTCGGCATTGTGAACGGAACCTTGTCGGTCAGAGTTGGATCTTTGAAATTCTGATACACGAGGGGACTGATCCGGTACGCGGGTTGGTAGACGCCGACCCACTGGACCATGGGAGAGAAGGAGACGCCCTTCGCCTGCTCGGGGGTCATCTGCACGACGAAGGCGAAGTTGGGAATGTAATTGTAAACGCGCACGCCTTGTGCGCGGAGACCGTCGAGCCAGCTGGAGAGGATGGGACCCTTGAACTGGACGAGGTACAGGCCCGCGGTTCCCGCGGGATACGTTGCGATCCGGAGATTGTCCGCGATTGCGGGTTCCGCTTTCGCGGTATCGAAGGATACAGAACCGAGATACAAGGTAGATCGATCCGTCAACGTGCGGAGGATCATGCCTTTCGCTTGGAGCGCAGCCGAGGCTTGTCCGGAGACCGTGGCGAGGACAAACGCTCCATAGTCGACGATCGGAATCACTCCCGAATTCGCGAAGGCCACTCGTTCGGATGCGGTCATCGTGCGAATGAGCACGGCCCGCGCCGAATTGTCGATGATGGGCGACGGCGTCAGTGACGAACCCGTCACCGGCGCGGCGAAGAACGCCGCCAACACTACGCTCACCAGTGCAATCGCCAAGGACAGCGCTGACGCACGCTGATACACATCTGCTCGCAAATCTCTCTCCTCCCCAATTTCCCGCTCTCGGCACTCTCCATTGCCGAAATTCGGGCAAAGGGGATGGGGCTCGCGGGGATTTAAGGGTTCTTGTGATTTAGGCTAACGAGCCGAAGACACGCCAGCGGTCCGGATTTCGGATTCGACGTATTCACAAAAATGGTAGCGATGACAATCGAGCGCGCAGGGCCCATCCCCCGCGATCGATGAACAGGACGTCATGTGGCGTGACGGCGTCGACACGCAAGATCGCGAGCGCAATCACACCACCGAGGGACGGGGACCATGCGGCGCTCGTCACAAACCCCACCTCGCGTCCGTCGTTCGACACCCGATCCCCATGGACCGGTGCCTGGTCGCCGTCCACACGCAAGCCGAGCAGCTTCCGACGTACCTGGCCCACATAGGTCCCGCGCGCGACGATCTCTTGACCGACGTAGCATCCTTTCGTGAAACTGAGGGCGGATTCCGGGGCCACCTCGAGGGCGAGCGTGTTCTCGTCCATGTCCGCGCCGAATCGAGGGATGCCTGCCTCGATCCGCAGCAGCTCCAGCGCGTCGCGCCCGATGGGCGAGACACCCGCACGTGAGAATTTCTCCCA
>VBMC01000270.1 GCA_005879015.1 Methanobacteriota archaeon | reverse complement strand
TCGGGCTCGTACCGTTGCAATGCGGCCGTGACGGGCCAGAAGTTTCCGAGCGACTTGTGCATCTCCTCGCCGCTCACCATGACCATGCCGCCGTGCATCCAGTATTTCACGAAGGGCGCCACGCCGGTGTACGACTCCGCTTGGGCTATCTCCGCCTCGTGATGAGGGAACAAGAGTTCGGTCGCGCCGCCGTGGAGATCGTATTGCGGGCCGAAGTGCCGGATCGTGATCGCCGTGTCCTCGATGTGCCATCCTGGCCGGCCTTTTCCCCAGGGACTGTCCCAGGCCGGCTCCCCGGGTTTCTGCGCCCTCCAGAGGACGAAGTCCGCGGGATGTCGCTTTCGCTCCTCGATCTCGACCCGGGCACCCGGCCGGAGTTCCTCGACCTTTTGCCCACTGAGCTTGCCCCACCCCGAGAAGGTCGTCGTGTCGAAGTACACACTCTTGTCCTCGGCGACGTAGGCGTGTCCCTTCCCGATGAGGCCCTGGATTTGTTCCACGATCTCGTCGATATAGTCCGTCGCGAAGGCGTACACGTCGACCGCCGTGCAGTGGAGTCGGTCCATCACATCGAGGTATTCCGCGAAATACTGTGCGACGATGTCGTTCCACGCACGACCCGTCGAGTTCATTCTCGCGATGATCCGGTCCTCGATGTCCGTGACGTTCTGCAAATAGAAGACGCGGTATCCCTTGTGGCGCAGGTAGCGTGCCACGACGTCGAAAGCGACGTAGGTCTTCGCGTGCCCCATGTGGGTCTGGTCCTGAGGCGTGAGTCCGCAGACGAAGAGGGAGACGCGGTTGCCGTGGAGCGGGACGAACGCTTCCTTCTTCCGGGAGAGGCTGTTGTAGACACGGAGGGCCATTTCTTCGTCCGCATGAGGGCGGCGGGTATTAAGGTTCTTTCAACCGCGCCGACCCATATCGCGGGTTGCGGGCGCCGTTTGTCAAGGCGAGCGTCATTCTGAGACAACGTCTTATCGACGCGGGCGATGAGTGCACTCGGGCCATGGCGGGCTCGTTCCGATTATCGATCGCGGCCCGTCATCATGCCTTCTGGCCCCGCGAGTTGCATCGTGGCGCCCTGCTCCTCGGAGCCAGCGCCGCAATCTTCTGGTCCTCGTTTGCGGTCGGACGATGGATCGTCTCCACCGTGGAGTTCGGCGCCATCTACGTCGACCTGCTCCTGAGCTGGGTCGCGGTGCTCGTTCACATGGCCGCGTGGCCGAACCTCTGGATCGGATTGCGGGACCTCCGAGGGCGTCAGCCTCGAGACGACCACCCGGTGATTGCCTGGCGTTCGTTCGTGATCACGCTCGTCATGATCCTGGCGGCCGTGGTCATCCTTCCGATCGAGTACCACTCGCTGTCGTCGACGGACGCCTGGATCTTCGTCGTGTACGTGACCTCCTTTCCGTACCTCGGCTGGACCTTCGTTCCGATCCTCGCCCTGCACGGGGTCCTCTTCGGTCGCGTCGCGTACTATCTCGAATCCCGATCGCGACGCTTGGTGGATGCGGGCGCCGTGGTCCTCTTCGCCGTCGCCGCGGCTACGACCGGTGTGATCCTCCAGAATCCGGGGGCGACGGCCTTCGTCCGCTCCTGGAGTGTGGGTGAAGGATTGCTCCCGGCCGCCGCCCTTTGCGGCTATGTCCTGATCGCCTCGGGCATCACGACCCCCACGACCCAGGTGTTCCCGCGGGTCCCATCGTGGACTCCCCGGCGGGTTCGCTGGTAGCGGTCAACCAAGGGCCCGTTGCAGGTCTTCCTGCAAGTCCGCGGCGTCCTCGAGTCCGACGGAGAATCGGACGAGTCCTTCCGTAATGCCTTGCTTCTCCCGCTGCTCCTTCGGAACACTGGAGTGCGTCATCGACGCGGGATGCTCGATGAGCGACTCGACCCCGCCTAGGCTCTCGGCGAGGACGATCACCTCGAGCCGCCGGAGGCGCTCGACGACCTTCGCGGCGTCTCGCATTTCGAAGCTCAACATGCCACCGAACCGTCGCATCTGCTTCTTCGCGACCCGATGACCTGGGTCCTCCGGCAACCCGGGATAGTGGACGTTCGAGACCCCTTTGTGGCCCGCGAGGAACCGCGCCATCGCCTCCGCGTTGTCGCAATGCCGCTCCATACGGACCGCGAGCGTCTTGATCCCCCGGAGGGTGAGCCAACAGTCGAACGGACTGGGGACTGCGCCGAGCGCGTTCTGGGCGAATCTCAACTTTTCGTACAGGTCCTCGCGGTCCGTGACGATGGCTCCCCCGAGGAGGTCGGCATGGCCACCGATGTACTTCGTCGTGCTGTGGACGACCAAGTCCACGCCCAGCCCGAGAGGGTTCTGCAGCGCGGGCGACCCGAACGTGTTGTCGCAGACGCTGATCGAGTCATGGGCTTTCGAGATCACGGCGAGCTCCTTCAGGTCGACGACCTTCATCAGCGGGTTCGTCGGGGATTCCATCCAGACCATCTTCGTTTCGGGTCGGAAGGCATCCTCCACGTCCACCAGATCGCGGAGGTCCAGGAAGGTTGATTCGATTCCGTAGCCGCTCATGATCCGTGTGAAGATTCGATACACGCCCCCGTAGCAGTCGTCCGTGACGATCGCATGGTCTCCCTTCTTCAGGAGCGTGAGGGCCGTCGTGATGGCGCCCATCCCGCTGGAGAAGGATAACGCACGCTTTCCCGCCTCGAGGGCGGCGAGGCTCTTCTGCAACGCGTCCCGCGTCGGGTTCGCGCCGCGTCCGTAGACGTACTCGGCCTGCGCCTTCTGCGAATAGGTCGACGTCATGTAGATGGGCGGAGTCACCGCGCCCGTCTGAGGATCCGGTTCCTGGCCTGCATGGATGGTCGTCGTTGCGAAACGCATCGGGATCGCCGGGGCGAAGTCGCGGCTCCTCCGTAAAAGCCTTGCTAGGCCCGGCCTGCCAGGTACTCGATCACGTCGATCCGGGTAATGATGCCCTCGAGGCGGTTCTCCTTCCCTACCACGACGGCGGGATTCCCCCGCATGAGGAGCTTGTAGACCTGTTCGAGGTCGGCCCCCGGTTCGACGAGCGGGAACGGCTTCTCCATGACCTTCGCGACGTAGTCCGTGTACATCTTCGGATTTTCCAGGAGCGCCTTCATCAGGTTTTCCTCCCGCAGGCTTCCGACGAGGATCCCGGTGTCCAGGACCGGGAGCTGGGACACGTTGTATTGGCGCATCATGTCGACCGCCTCCCGGACGGTCGCCGCGACGTCAATCGTGATGACCCCCGGGATCGTCCGTTCCTTCGCCCGC
>VBMC01000266.1 GCA_005879015.1 Methanobacteriota archaeon | reverse complement strand
ACTGACTCTCCTCGAACGTGCAGCCGCTCAGGCCCCCCCATTGCGGCACGTCGACCGTGATCTGGGCCGCATACATGTGGGGGTTCTCCGCGTACCCCATGACCTCCTGGATCACCTCGACCTGCGAGATGTAGTTCTTCGGAGTCCCGCCGCCGACGTAGAAGACACCGGTCCGAGGGGACTTGAGCTTCACCTGCGCGATCTCATAATTGTCCTTGATCGAATCGATTGCGATCGGGGTCTTCTTCGCCTTCACGCGGTCGTGGTGGTGTTTCGCCAGGGCGATGCCGATCGACGAGTCGTTCAGAGCGGGGACGAAGTACGGGATGCCTTTACGATAGCACGTCCCGACGAGGGATTGCGGGTCCTTCGCGGCAATCTTGCCCATCTCCCAAAGGAATTCCCGCGAGCTGTACGGCCGTGTTTCCAAGCCGTCCGCCAGGTTCGCGATTTCGTCGTCGCATTCTCGGAACAGCGACTCATCCGCGAGCGTGTCGTAGACGCGGTCGAGGAAGTGCTCCCGCAACACGATGTCGTCCGTCTCCGGCGTCGTCGCATAATGCCGGTGTCCGTGGGCCTCGTAATAGTCATGGTATGCGATGGCCCCGGTCGTCACGACAACGTCGACGAGGCCGAACTCGACCATGTCCCGCATCACCTTGCGCAACCCGCCGGGCGTCAGCGCGCCGGCGCCCCCGAAGAAGACGGTGCACTGCGGATCGGTCATCGCGTTTTCCAGGACGGAGGCGCACATGCCGAGCGTCCGGGCCTGGAACGAGATCCGCTTGTAGCCGTCCACCAGGTCCGCGACCGACGTGGTCTTCTCGAGGTCCAGATGCTCGATCGGAACCGACGTCAGTTCCTTCTTCGTCGGCTTTCGCACGGCCATGGGCGCCGCAATACGGGCTCCGGCCAAAAGGGTTCGGTTCTCAGGCTTTCTTCTTGCCCTCGACCGCCTCGGCGATCGGCCGGACTTTCTCCCGCGGACGCGAGCAGACCGCGTACTCGTCCCCATCGAAAAACACGTCGAGGTCGGGATGCTGCCGTTGGATTTCCTGGATCCGCTGCATGATGTCCTTGAGGGTGATCGACTCATCGTTCGGGTCGATCCGCAAAACAATCCGTTTCTCGCTCTCCAGAATGACAGCCGCGGTGCCTCAGCTCGCGAGCGTCAGGCAGATGCCGACATGGAGGAATGGAGAATTCATTATGGAGGACAGCTAGAGGCGCCGGTTCCGAGATTTCGTGATCTTTGTGATCGTCGCCGTCTTCCTCCTCGGAGTCGCGGTCGTGGGCATCGCGCGGGCGCCAACTCCGGAGGTCCTAATCGCGTTCGCCCCGATCGAAGCTTCGTTCGTGATCGTCGCCTACCAGGTGCGACCCCGACCCATGGACCGACGAGTCCTCGTCCCGATCGAGACCGGATGTCTCCTCCTCCTGGCGGCGATCGTTGCATCCAACCTGATCTTCGCCTTGGGTGGTGACCGATACATCGCTGCCAGCGTTACCCTGATCGCTCTGGCCATTGCCGTCATTGTCGTTCGCTGGCAAGTGTTGGAGATCATCGGACCCAAGCCCGCGCCGAGCATAGTGGGATCGCGTTCCAAAATCTGGTGATTCCGGCACGGCCTTGGACGGGAGCGTCCCCTTACGTTCCGCACGGTCTAGATTGTTGTATGATAATGCCGTCCTCACGATTAAATACCCTCGCGGCGGGTGGTGAGCGCCACCGATTTTCATCGGTGTCGGTCGTGCTCGTGATGCTCTGGAAGGCGCAGCTCCGGTGGCGGTGAAGCCCACGGTCGGCACGGTCTCGGAGCAGGTGTGCCGCGTCTGCGGAGGCGAGGTGAATCCGCACGGCGAGTGCGTCGTGTGCGGCACGAAACAGGATTCCGCTCCCCCGGCGGGAGACCGGGGGCTGTCCGCCTGGATGAAGGGCGAGTCGAGCGGGACGGCCGCCTGGCTCGGAGCCTCCACGTCGGGAGGCGACTCCCGGGACGAGGCGCTGCGCAAGTGGCTCGCCGGCGAGGACACTGCCTTCCAGGATTGGCTCGGCGTGCCCACCAGTTCCGGCGTCGGTCGGCCCACACGGGGAACCCCGGATCGACTGTCCGATGACAAGGTGCGAGAACTCCGCGAGAAGGCCCTCGAGACGGACGGCATGCGGGCCGAGCTCGAGTCGATGCGTTCCACACTCAATCGCGAGCTGGCGAACTTCCGTCAGGGCAAGTTCGATCCGGTGAAGTACATCGAGGAAACCGCGAACCTGTCGAAGCAATTGCAGACGGAGATCGGGAAGCGGAAGGAACTGGAACAGGAGATCGAACACATCAAGAAAGGGTCCATCGCGGTCATCAAGTACGTGAAGACGCAGCAGCTCAAAGCCGGGGTGTCTCTGGACGCGAAGAAGCGTCTCGAGCAGGAACAAAAGCTCCGGGAGGAGATCGAGACCGAAGCAGCCAAGCTCCGGTCCGTGAACGAGACGCTGAAAAAGCAGATAGAATCCGGCTTCGCGAAGCTGAAACCCGACCAGCGGGAGATGAAAAAGCAAGAGGCGGACCTTGTCGAACGCGAGGCCGCGCTACGTGCGAAGGAGGAACGCATTGCCGCAATCCATCCGGATGAGGTGACCGCGCCGACCGAGGAGCTGAAACGGCGACTCGAAGAGGAACTCCGGGAGATGGAGCAGGACTACCTCGCGAAGGAGGAACAATTCAAGCGGCGGATCATCGTCCTGGAAGGCGAGGTCGGGAAGTACAAGATCGAGGACAAAGTCCGCGAACAGGCGCAGGTCTTCGAGGGCAAGTCGAAGTCCGAGATCGGAGGCGCCATTTCGAAGAAGGAGCACGATGTCCTCCAACGGGAGCGGACGATCTTGCTCCGCGAGCAGGACCTCCAGCGGCTGCAGGAAGATCTTCAGGTGAAGGAGGACGAGATTCGGAAGGTGAAGGAGCCGCTCGCGTACAAGGAGGAGGAACTCCTCCGGAGGGAGGAGGACCTCCTGTACCGCGAGAAGGTCATGCAAGCCGAGCGACGAAAGGTCGAAGAGGCGAAGGCGCAAGGCGGCTCGACGGATGAGCTCGACATGAAGTCGCGCCTCGAAGAGCTGAAGGGGCAGATCAACCAGAAGGAAGAAGAGGTCCGGACGAAGGAGAAATACCTCCAGCAGAAGATGGAGGAAC
>VBMC01000026.1 GCA_005879015.1 Methanobacteriota archaeon | reverse complement strand
GACGACCGAGGACCATGTCGACGACGCGAAGGAAGCCCTCCGGAAAGGAGGCGTGAAGCTGCCGACACCGTGGCGGATCGAGATCGAGCGGGAAAAGCAGAAGAAGCCCTCGAAGTAGGGGACACCTTTTTCTCGACGCATGTGTCTGCCTTCCAAATCCATGGGCGAAACGGATCGGCTCCTCGACGTGATCCGTGGCCGGAACTCGAAGACGGTCGGCCTGCAGTTCCCGGTCGGTCTACGTACCAAAGCGGTGGAGCTCGCCCAGGAGATCGAAGCAAAGGCAGGCGTTATGTGCCTCGTCTCCGCGGATCCCTCGTTCGGAGCGTGCGATGTCGCCGAGATGCCGGTGGACCTGATCGTCCACCTGGGCCACGCGCCGATGCCTCACCTCCGATACCATCGCGTCTTCTTCTATGACCTCCCGGGGCCGCCGCTCGCGTCGATGGACTTCGTCGACTCCGCGGAGCCGCTCTTGCCGAAACGGGTCGGCCTCCTGACGACGACGCAGTTCCGGCATTGGCTTCCCGCGATCAAGGAGCACCTGGATAAGAAAGGACATGTCATCCGAATCGGCGAACCGGACCGGCGGGTCGCGTATGCCGGCCAGCTCCTCGGTTGCGATTACTACACGGCGACGGTCGTTGAGAAGGAGGTCGACGGCTACCTCTACATTGGCACAGGAGACTTCCATCCGCTCGGCGTCGCGATCCTCGTCGACAAGCCGGTAATCATCGCGGACCCCGAACGCGGGACGGCGCGGGACCTCAAGGAGGTGCGGGACCACGTGCTCCGACAGCGATACGCCGCGATTGCGCGTGCCCATGACGCAACCGTCTTTGGAATCATCGTCTCGAAGAAACTGGGACAGGTACGGATGGAGTTGGCCACGGAGCTGAAAGCCCTCGCCGAGAAACACGGGAAGCAGGCAAACCTGTTCCTCATGGACCTCGTCGCTCCCGAGCTGCTCCAGGGATACCGCGTGGATGCTTGGGTGAACACGGCGTGCCCTCGGATCGCGATCGAAGATATCCTGCAGTACAAGCAGCCGATGCTCACGCCGCAAGAATTCGAGATCGTGCTCGGCGAGCGAACGTGGGATGACTATGCGTTCGACGAGATTCGGGCCTAGGAACTTGAGGCCTATCCGGGCCTGCATCGGTTCCTTCTTGATGAAACCCGGGTCGGCCGTGGCGCGGGGCCAACAGGCTACACAGATCCGCGAATCGTGGCCTCGGACGAGGCTCGCAGACGTTGCAGCTCCTCCGCCGCCCGGACGTAATAGGCATCGCAACGCCGGATCGCCTCTGTGATCGATCGAGCAGCTTTCGCGGGCCCGATGTACTCCTTGACTTGCACCCGCGACCGGCCCTTCGACTCGTAGTGCCAGAAGTAGAGATAGGCCCGCGCCCGAATCGTGTGAACATACACACCACAACCGACTTGCATGGGCGTTCCCAATGTGTTATAGTTATTTAACTATAACGAGGGGGACCGTGAATGGGCCTTGCAGACCTGCGGCGACCGGCGGAAAGGTGATAACGGCCACCTCCCCTCGCGACGAGGGGCTTGGCAAGAAATGGTGTTGACCGTCGAAGGCATTGTCCTGTATTCGGAGGATCTGGATCGGGCGAGGGCGTTCTACCGAGACGTCCTTGGCCTGCCACTCCTCCTCGACGAAGGACACGTGATCCATTTTGACGCGGGAACCATCCGGCTCGCGATCCATCGGTGTCCGCCGGGACAACGTCGGGAGGCTCCGGAGGGGTTCCTCGTATTCGGGGTCGAGGACCTCGCAGTCGTCCACGAGGCGTTGCGCCTTCGCGGGGCCGAATTCCTCGGCCCTCCCGCGAATCGACCGTACGGTCGCGTCGCCTACCTGCATGACCCCGAGGGCCATGAGATTGGGCTGCTGGAAGAGCCCCGAAAAGGAACGGAAGGCCATCGACGGGTGGCCCCGCTGGTCGAGCGATACGAACGGGTGATCGGAGGACTCAGCCGCGGGGGCGCCGGCTCGCAAGGCCTTTAGCGGCCGCCTGCATGCCTCAATGGATGGCAGAGACCGCGGTCGTCCTCCTGTCCGGGGGCATGGATTCTGCGACCGCCCTTGCGATGACGATCAAGGAGGGCCATGACGTGATCGGCCTCACGTTTGACTATGGTCAACGCCATCGAAAAGAGGTCGAGGCCGCCAAGCGCATCGCGGCGCACTTCCGCGTGAAGGACCACCGGGTCGCCAAGATCGACCTCTCCTCGATCGGCGGGTCGGCCCTCACGGACGCGCACATCCGGGTCCCCGAGCAGCGGCGAATCGAGGAGATCGGCCGCGGGATCCCGATCACCTATGTGCCCGCTCGAAACACGATCCTGTTGTCCTACGCCCTGGGGCTGGCGGAGGCCTCGGGGGCGAAGTCCATCGTGATTGCGGCCAATCAAGTCGACTATTCGGGATACCCTGATTGCCGGCCGGAGTACTATGCGGCCTTCCAAGAGGTCGCCCGTCTCGGCACGAAGCGGGGCGTCGAGGGCGACGTCATCGAGATCCGCACTCCGCTCATCCGCCTGTCGAAGGCGGACGTCGTCCGCACGGGGGAGGAACTCGGGGTGCCGTGGGCCCTCACCTGGTCCTGCTATCACGGTCGGGCCAAGGCGTGCGGGGTCTGCGACTCCTGCCAACTCCGACGGAAGGGGTTCCGCGAGGCCGGAATCGAGGACCCGCTCCCGTACGCGAGGCCTCCGCCGACGAACGCTTAAGTGCCGACGCGCGCATCGCATCCGCGCATGCAGGCCCAAGGGGCCGGCGCCCTCCGGAAGGGCGAGGAGTTGCTCCTCAACGAGATGTATGTCTCCGTCCAGGGGGAGAGCTCGCTCGTCGGACTGCCGACCGTGTTCGTCCGGCTGTACGCCTGCAACCTCCGCTGCCGATGGTGCGACTCCATGTACGCCGTGGAGGGGGGCGAATTCACGAAGGTCCACGTGGACGACGCCGTCCGCCAGATCCGCGAGCTCTCGGGCTCGTCCTCCGACGGCGGAGGGATCCGGAACGTCTGCTGGACCGGCGGCGAGCCGCTCCTCCAGGGAGAGTCCATCGCGGCCGCGATTCGTCGGCTCCCGGACACCTTCGTCCATTCCTTCGAGACGGACGGCGAGGTCGATCTGCGCGCGTTCGATGCCC
Source organism: Methanobacteriota archaeon (assembly GCA_005879015.1). GTDB lineage: Archaea > Thermoplasmatota > Thermoplasmata > RBG-16-68-12 > RBG-16-68-12 > RBG-16-68-12. Next base: position 6,529 of record VBMC01000026.1, on the reverse strand, counting down.
TCGCAGCCGACGAACGGGACAGCGGCCGCCTGCGGTACGTGATGGACGTGAAATGCCCGGGATCTGGGATGAAGGCGGAGAAGGCGTACGCGAATCTCGGGATCCTCCGAGAACAGGACGAGGTCAAGTTCGTCTTGCAGAACCGGGACGATTACGAATTCGCTAAGCGGGTGCTCGCCTCGTACGGCACGAAAGCCCAGACCGTGCTGTTCTCACCCGTCGTCGCGGCGCACCGCATTTCGACCGGGTTGGACTCGGCTCGATTGGCCGAGTGGATCCTCGAGGATCGCCTCCCGGTCCGTCTCCAGGTCCAGTTGCACAAACTGATCTGGCCCGGACGGGATCGCCGCATCTAGGACCGCCGCACAGAAGATTCATCCTTTCTCCGCCTTCTCCTACGCGTGCGGTACGAGGAAATCGAACACACGGCCGATGTCGGGATCCGCGCGTACGGGCGGTCCCTGGACGAGCTGTTCGCGAATGCCGCGGAAGGGATGTTCAGTCTCATCGCGGACGTGGGGGCCGTGAAGCCCGTCGACGAAATCGAGGTCCGCCTGCAGGCGGACGACCTCCCGACCCTCTTCCTCCGATGGCTCGGGGAACTCCTGTACATCCACGAGACCCAGCGGTTCCTCTTCTCGGCGTTCGAGGCGCGCGTCGTGGGGACGTCGCTCGAGGGCCGCGCGAGGGGGGAGACGATCGACAAGCAGAGGCACGAGTTGAAGCTCGTAATCAAGGCCGTGACGCGGCACCGCCTCACCGTCGATCCGGAGAAAGGGGTCGCCGAAGTCATCTTCGACATCTAGGCGGCTCATGACGATCAAGGGAGTGACATTTGACTGGTGGGGGACGATCGCGGTCATTCCCGCCAGGTCCGACTCCGGGACGATGCGGGCGTTCCGGATCGGGCGGCTGGAGGTCCTGCTCCGGGAACAGGGTCTTCGACCGGCCCCTTCCGTCCTCTCCGGGGCGTACGACCGCCAGGGCGAACGGCTCGAAAGTATGTGGGCCGAACACCGCGAGCTTCCGCCGGACGAACAGGTCCGGACCTTCATGCGATTCGCGGGGCTGGACGAGAACGATGCGGGCGTGGTCACGGCGGTCGACGAGGCAATCCACGGCGCCATCGTCTCGCGGCCGCCCGCGACCTTTCCCGACGTCGAGGAAACCCTGCGTTCGCTGTCTGAGCATGGATTCCGAATCGGATTGATCTCGAACACGGGTCGGAGTTGGGGTCGGTACCTGACGCAGGTGCAGAACGCCGCCGGATTCGGCCGATACTTCCAGGCGCGCATCTACTCGGACGAACTCCGGGTCCGAAAGCCCGATCCGCGGATCTTCGAAGCGGCCCTGGATGGACTCGGCCTGCCCGCGGCCGAGGTGGCCCATGTTGGGGACGACGTGATCGCTGACGTCGCGGGCGCGAAAGCGGTCGGCATGCGGGCGGTCTGGTTCAACACGGGATTCTGGAAGGGTGCGACGACGGACCGAGCGGATGCAGAAATCCGCGGCCACGGGGAACTGCCGCGACTCTTGGAGAAATGGCGATGAAGGCAACGGCCGTGGCCCATCCGATCCAGGGACTGATCAAGTATCACGGCCTCGCGGACCCGATCCTTCGCCTCCCGTTCCACGATTCGATCAGCGTGTGCACCGCCCCCCTGACGACGCGGACGACGATCGAGTTCGGCGACGGTTCCCGCGATCAGGCGACGATCGACGGGCGCGATGTGACGGCGCGGGACATGGAACGGATCCGCTCTGTGATCGACGCAATCCGCGCCACGGCGTCCCTTCGCACGCCGTTTCGGATGGCGTCCGTGAACGACTTCCCGTCGAACATCGGATTGGGGGCCAGCGCGTCCGGGTTCGCGGCCCTCGCCATGGCCGCCGCGAGTGCGGCCGGACTCCACCTGAACCCGGAAGAGATCTCCCGGTTTGCCCGACGCGGCGCCGGTTCCGCGGCCCGGTCGGTTACGGGCGGCTTCAGCAAATGGAAGATGGGCCTCACGGACGAGGACTCCTATGCGACGCAGCTCGCGGGAGAGGATCTGCAGATCGGAATGGTCGCGGCCGTCGTCCCCGCGTTCAAGCAGACGGAGGACGCCCACCGCGAGGCCCTCACCTCCCCGTTCTTTCACGCGCGACTCGCGGAGATGCCGCGGCTCATCGCCGAGATGGAGTTGGCGATCCGAAAACGGGACATTGGTTCGATCTGCGGCCTCGCCGAGCGGGACACGCTCATGCTGCATGGGATCACGATGACCGGGACCGGGGAGATGGTCCTGTGGCAACCCGACACCCTCCGGGTAATCCTCGCGGTCCGCCGCCTCCGGGAGCAGGGCATCCCTGCGTTCTTCTCGATCGACACCGGGGCCACGGTCTACGTGAACACGTTTCCGGACCACGCGGATCCCGTTCGCCGGGCGATCGAGGAACTCGGACTCGAAACGATGTCGTGTACGGTCGGAGGACCGGCGCGCCTGGTCGACGAGCCTCTCTTCTGAATGGCGCGTCGTCCCTCACAGGGAGAGTCGCGTCCGTCCGACCGGGCCTGCCACGACCATCGAGCTCCCGTTCGCCGTGAAGTACTTCATAGCCACCTCGCGGACCCGATCGTCGGGGAGCTCCCGCACGATGTCCGCATACCGCTCGAGGAAGTTCATCCCGAGGCCGTAATACTCCATCCGGTGGAGCTCATACGCGACCTCTGCGTTCCGCTCGAGGGAGACGATCAGGGAGCCGATCTGGTTGTCCTTCCCGTCCCGGAGCTCCTCCTTGTGGAAGGGATCGGTCTGCAGGCGGTCCAGCTCGGCGCGGATCGATTGGGCGGCCTTCTCGAGGTTCGCGGGGTTCACGCCTGCGGAGATGGACCACATCCCTCGCGCGGTGCGGGCATCGAGACCGGTGAAGGCGTAGTAGGCGAGGCCCTGCTCGTCCCGCAAGTTCCGCCCGAGACGACCGTACAAACCGATTCGTCCGAACAGGAGGTTTGCCAGGTTCAGGGCATAGTAGTCCGGATGACCTCGGGGGACCGCGGGACCGCCGATCGCGATGTCGGCCTGGGATTTGTGCGGCATCGGAATCGTCGCGCGACGCGGCTTGTGCGGCGGAGGCGGCGGAATCGCCGGGATCCCTTCGGCGTCGGATTCGAGGCGGGACAGCGGTCCCGCGATCGCCTCTTCGACGAGCTCCCGGTCCACATCCCCGGTGACGGCGAGGATCAGGCCCTCCGCTCCGACGCGGGATTCGTGGAAGTCGACCAGGTCGCGCCGCCGGATGCGGCGCACACGTTCGGCCCCGCCCTTCGGGTCGCGGCCGTACGGATGGTCGTTCGGGAACACGAAACGCGCGAGCTCGCGCGCCGCCCTCGAGTGGGTGTCGTCCGCCTCGATGCGCAGGTCGTTCAGGAGTTCGCCCCGCACCCGGTCGATCTCGCGCGGTGGGAATGTCGGATGGGAGAGACAGTCGACGAGGACGCGGACTGTCTCCCGCAGGGAGTCGCGCGTGCACCGCCCGCTGAAGCCGAGGAGCTCCTCGCCGTTGTGGAACTCGAGGGTCGCCCCGATTCCTTCCAATCGGTCGGCGAGCTTCGCGGCCCCGAGACGGCGGGTGCCGCTCAGGAGGAGCCGCGAGGCGAACTCGGCGACTCCGTGCGCATCGCCCTCCGCGGCCACGCCGGCCGGGATGCTCCCGCGGAACGCGACGAACGGGTTCGACGGGAGGGCGTTGGAGATCAGGACGGCCCCGTTCCCGAGGACGGTCCGGTCGGGGAGCTTCAGCCCGTTCCCTCCTGGGCGTGGAATCGGACGACGGACCGATGCTCATCCAAGAGATACGTACGAGCTACATCCCGGATTCGCTCGGCCCGGACCTTCTCGACCTTCGCGAGAAGCCGGTCTCCGAAGTCCCAGGACGCGATGCCCTCTCCCGCGCTGAGCAGCATCCCTTGGAACGTGACGCCGTCCTGCTCGTACCGCGCCCAGGAGCGGACCTGTTGCTTCGCCCTCTCGACCTCCGTCCGACTCGGCGGGGTGCGACGCAACTTGTCGACCTCCCGATCGATCGCGTGTTCGATGCGGTCGAGGGAGACGCCTTTCGCCGCGGTCGCCGATGTGATCAGGAGGGACGGATCGAGCTTCATCTCTTGCCGCACGCCGACGTCCGTCGCGAGCTTCGACTCGACGAGGACGTGTCGTCATGGGCCGCGGACGGGATATGCCATCCGATGGATAGCAGGTCGGCGGGGCCGGGGCGGACGAGATCGCTGGTCCGCTCTCCGCGCTGCTCCGGCTCCGAGAGCCGCAGCGGGTCGGGCGGTGCCTCTGGAATCAACGGAGAGAAGGCCTCGCGCACGTGTTGCATGGCGACTGCGGGATCGAAGCCGCCGACGAGGATGAGGGAGGCGTTATTCGGCGCGTAGTACCGCAGGTAGTGACGGTAGAGCGGCTCGCGGTCCAGGGAGGCCAGGTCCTGCTTGTAGCCGATCGGGGTCCAATGATACGGATGCACGTGGAACGCGAGCCCCCACAGCTCCTCGTCGACGAGGAACTCGGGCTGGTTCTCCGCGCCCTCCCGCTCGCTAATCACGACCGTCCGCTCCGCCTCGACCTCCTTCGGATCGAAGGCGGCATTGCGCATCCGCTCGGATTCGATCATGAGCGCCGTGTCCATCGCGGACGCGGGGATCGTCTCGAAGTACATCGTGTAGTCCGTGTCCGTGAAGGCATTCATCTTCCCGCCGAGCCGCGAGATGAGCTTGTCGATGTCCCCCTTGCCGAGCTTGCCGCCACCCTTGAACAACATGTGCTCGACCCAATGGGTGGAGCCGGTCATGCCGGGGACCTCGTTGCGGGAGCCGATGCGGTACACGACCCACGTGGACAGGGCCTTCGTGTCCGGGATCGGCCGGAGCACGACCTTCAGGCCGTTCTCGAGGGTCTCCACATGGGTGGGCATTTACCGCCGAAAAGCGGGCGCGTGATATAGAGTTGCCCGACCCGACATGAACCTGTATCGGACTTCACCACTTGGACCGAATAGACGGGACACGTGATGGTTAGTGCCATCCGTTGGAGCCAGACGGCCCTTTTGCGTTTAGTTTTCTCATCCTCAGCAAAAGGGCCTCCCGATAGGCAATCACCCCGGCAGGCAACCGGACGAACCCACGCCCCCGTCGCCTCTGGTGGGTCCTCTTTCGTTGACCGATAAATTGGAGCAGGATTCTCGCCTGTCTCGCCTTGATTCGAAGAAATGGCTTGACCGCCAGCAATAGTGGAGCGACAGCTCGGCCGGCCCAAAGCAACTGATAGCCGTCTTTCCAACCTGGGACACGCCGGGGGTGGTAGGTGAGAATGCCTCCGAAAGATTTTCGCAAGTCCTCCAAGATCGCTCGGTTGGTGTTCCCGACCTGAACCCTCGGTGCATATTGAGGATTCCAGCCCGGGTGATGTCCTTTCGCAAGCCTCATACAACCCTCTGCATCGATGAAACCCGCAAGATATTTTGGAGAGATGGTCTGAGGGTTCTTCCAGGGGGCGAGAGTCCTTGGTTGCTGCTCGTGACCTGTCGACCCCTTTCTGTTTGGCGCTTTGATACGCCGATAGAAACCCTCACGTTTTTCCAACTGTCGCGAGGTCAACGGGAGAAGGTGTCCGAGGCGATCCCTCCGACGGCGACATTTCTGAAGATGATGAACGAACTGATGCAAGACCGCTGCTTGCCTCGATTTGACTCTCAAATATGGGGAAATCTCCGCCAGAAATCTAGCCGCGGCGGCATTCGTCCAAATCAAAGCATATGATGGCTTCCATCGGGGATCGCGCGAAGGCGAGCTGATTAGCGCACCTCCCCAGCCCTTGCGAATCTCCGCAAGGACAGAACGGTCCGTGTTGTAGATGGAAATCCTGAGGCAGTATTCGTACGAAAGGCCCCGAGGTATCCGGCCCAGAGTGACCTGGGCCTCCCCGTCCACAAAGCCAGCAACGTACTCTACAGAAACGGGAATGAAGGACTTGAGAGGGGAGTGGCCGCAATGAGCGTTCGGGCCAGGGGTCCGTGAAAGTACTACGAACGGCGGTCCCCGCCTTCCCCCTTCTGGGCTTTGAAGCGGGCCGACTCAAGATCGAGTTCGAAGTCCTCTTCCTTCACTTCACCAGGAGTGAACACCTTGCCGGCCTCGAACTCCAGTTTCTTCTCGCTCTTCTTCCGTTTCTTCGGCTTCTCTTCAACTTGCTGTGGCATAAGGTGCCTCCATCTTTGTAGCGTAAGGATCGAGGAGATCGATTCGCCTGCGCGTTCCGTCGTTCACGATCAACATGGACCAATCAATCATCTCGATATTGAAGGTGTCGCATAGCTCCCTCCGAAGCGCAGCACGCGTGTCCTTCGGCGGCTCCTGAATCGCCTTTTTGATAGCTTCGTCGTCCGTAATCCGATCGACCAAGCCCGCCCGTTGTCGTTTATAGAACAATGATCGTTCTGCACCAATTTCCGAGTACTGCTTGCACGCCATCATCTCGACGTCGGG
>VBMC01000265.1 GCA_005879015.1 Methanobacteriota archaeon | reverse complement strand
GATGTTCCGCACCGTCGGAATCGACCCGATCGACGTCCCTGGGGCGACGGGCGGGCTCGATACGGACATGATCGCGAAGGCGGACGCGGCCCTCGAGGCCCTCAAGACCTACGACCTGGTCGTGCTCCACGTCAAGGCGACCGACTTGTGCGGCCATGACGGCAAGGCCTCCGAGAAGATCCGCGTGATCGAGCGGATGGACGCGATGATGGGTCACCTGAAGTCAAAACTCTCGTCGGATGTCGTGGTGGCAATCACCGCGGACCATTCCACGCCGGTCGCCGTGAAGGACCACTCCGGGGATCCGGTGCCACTGACGATCTTCGGGGAAGGTGTCCGCGTAGACGGCGTGCTGAACTTCGACGAACGGAGCGTGGCCGCAGGGGCCCTGGGCCGTGTCCGCGGCCAGGATGTGATGAACCTCCTCCTGGACATCTCGAACCGCGCGACGAAGTACGGCGCCTGAACGGCCCGTCAGAATCTAATACGAGGAGGAGGTTGCGGCCGCGGTCGGGCGACGGAGTCGGAGGGCATGCCGCAGGTGGACCTGAGCATCATCATCCCGATCGCGATCCTAGCGGCCTTGGGATTCGCCGGGGTCCTCGCGCGCGACGTGCTCCGACGGGACACGGGAACGGATCGCATGCGGGAAATCGCCGCGGCGATCCAGCAGGGAGCCCGCGCCTTCTTGCGCCGGCAGTATCGGACCATCGCCATCATCGCCGGGATCCTCGCGGTTGTTTTCGCGGGGGCCATCTACGGTCAGCGCGCCGCGAGCGGGTCGTCCGATGCGGTGCAACTCGGATTGAAGACCGCGGGCGCATTCGCGCTTGGCGCCTTATTTTCGGCTCTCTCCGGCTATATCGGCATGCAGATCGCGATCCGCTCCAACGTGCGCTCGGCAGCGGGGTCTCTCAAGTCATTCAACGAGGCCCTTGTCGTCGCGCTCCGCGGAGGCGCCGTCTCGGGCCTTGCAATCGTTGGGCTGTCCTTGACCGGAGTCGCGATCCTGTACTACGGCTACGGATACGGCGTCGCGGGGACCGAACCGGCCCAAAGGGATCTCATCCTCTCGCTCGTCGGGTTTGGATTCGGCGCGAGCCTGGTCGCGCTGTTCGCGCAGCTCGGCGGCGGCATCTACACGAAAGCGGCGGACGTCGGGGCCGATCTCGTCGGGAAGGTCGAGGCGGGCATCCCGGAGGACGACCCGCGGAATCCGGCCGTCATCGCTGACCTCGTCGGGGACAATGTCGGCGACTGCGCCGGGCGCGGCGCAGACCTGTTCGAGTCGACGGCCGCAGAGAACATCGGCGCGATGGTTATCGGCGTCGTCCTCTTTCCGTTCTTCGGGATTCCTGGCATCATCTTCCCGCTCGTGGCGCGCGGATTCGGCGTGCTGGCCTGCATCGTCGGCGTCTACGCCGTGAAGGCGCGCGAAGGAGAGGATCCGATGAGCGCGTTGAATCGAGGGTACCTGGTCGCGACGGTCCTCGCCGCCCTGCTCTTTGGCGCCGCGGCGTGGGCCATGCTCGAGCCCGCGCCGGGGACGGCGGACCCGCTCACCTGGGCGCGCTACTGGGCGTGCGGCATCGTGGGGATGGTCACCGCGTTCCTGTACGTCTGGATCACGCAATATTACACGGAGGCCAAGTACCGTCCGGTCCAGGACATCGCCAAGGCCTCGGAGACGGGTCCCGCAACGAACATCATCTCAGGGTTCGCGGTCGGCCTCGAGGCGACATGGCTCCCGATCCTCGTCGTGGCCGGAGCGATCTTGGTCTCCTATGCGGTCGGT
>VBMC01000025.1 GCA_005879015.1 Methanobacteriota archaeon | reverse complement strand
TGTTGCAAGAACAGGCCGACCTGGATCGGTCCGTCCAAGCGGACATTGACGCGGTCCTCGCCCTCGGCTGCGAGGTGAAGGACTTGCATCGTGGGCTCGTCGACTTCCCCGCGCGGATCGGAAACGAGGTCGTCTACCTGTGCTGGCAACGGGGGGAGGACCGGATCGAATGGTGGCACACCCTGGGCAGTGGATTCGCGGGCCGTAAGCCGCTCTCGGCGGAATCGGAACGTTAATATCCCGCGGCCCACGTAGGATTGATCGAAGGCACTGCCATGGCCACGAAGGAAGAAGTGATCGGCGTCCTGAGGAAGTGTTACGACCCCGAGATCCCGATCAACATCTATGACCTCGGCCTCGTGTACAACATCGACCTCAAGCCGGACGAGGGCAAGATCGATGTCAAGATGACCCTCACCGCCCCCGGATGCCCCGCTTCGGCATACATCCACCAAGACGTGAAGCGAAAGCTCGAACAGCTCCAAGGCGTCAAGGAGGCGGTCGTGAACATCGTCTGGGAGCCACCCTGGACGCCCGAGATGATGTCCGAGACGGCGAAGAAGCAGTTCGGCTGGGGCATCTGAACCGTCCGGCCCGTGCGACTCCGCGCAAGTGGCAAATCTTGATATCCTCTCGGCCGCATCCAGAAATCCATCGGATTCTGCGGTGGCCGGGTACCTTGACCTCGAAGGTTGGGAAGGAGTCGGATGCCCTCGCGCGCGCGATCGGGGCCGTCGTGGAGGGCTTGACCTTCTACGATTTGGCGAACGCCGCGGTGGCGGAGATGCGGGTCAAGGTCGCCTTCGAGGAAATGGGCCGCCGGAAGAAGGCCCAGCTCGCGAAGCTCGAGGCGGTCGCGGGCACGAACGCGACGCATGCCGCGGTAATGCCCGGCATCTATCCGCTCGACGCGGTCGCCAAGGTCGAGTGCTACGTGTGCGGATTCGTCGCTGAGACGAAGGCGATGCCGAGTGCATGTCCCAGCTGCGGCGCCGCCCGCTACGCGTTCGAAAAGGAGATCGCCTTGGCGAAGGCCTGGGAAATCGCGTCGGAAACGGGCCGCCATTCGGCCGTCCTCTTTCGCGCGTCCGCCACCCATGCCGCCGGAGCTGCTCGGACCCTTCTCGAGGATCTCGCGAAGGAGGACGAGGGGCAGGCCGTCCAGGCCGATCGCCAACTCGCGGAGTTGCGCGCCTGATCGGGTAGGTGGGATTGGGTGGCTCGCCTCACAAAGATGCCTTCCATTCAGGAAGATGTCCACGCCTGTACGATGTGCGGTTATTGCGTCCCCGTGTGCCCCGCGTACCAGGAGGCGGGCTGGGAGGGCGCATCACCCCGCGGCCGGATCTTCGCGCTCCGGCAGTACGAGATGCGCGGGCCCTTGGACCTACTGCTCCGCCGCCATGTGAAACCCGGCGAGGAGTTCGCGCGGAACTCGTGGGAATGCACGGGCTGCGGGGCCTGCGAGGAGGTCTGTCCGGTCGACATCCCGTTCGATCGCCTCTGGGATGACGTGAAAGCGTGGATGGTATCGTCCGGGTACGAACGGCCGGAGCTCCATCCTTATCTGGAGAACGTGCGGGCGACACACAACCTGTATGGCGAACCCTCGGACCAACGGACCGCGTGGCTCCCGACCGAGGCGGTGCAGTCTCCCAATCCGGAGGTTCTGTACTGGGTCGGCTGTGCCGCGAGCTACAAGAAGCAACAGATTGCGCGCGCGATGGTGAAGATCCTGAACGCCGCGAAGGTCCCGTACCGGATCCTCGGAGCCGAGGAATGGTGCACGGGAGCGCCTCTCGCGCGGATGGGATATCAAGAGGTCACGAAGAAGGAGCTGATGCCGCACAACGTCCAGGCGGTCGAGGAGACCGGGGCGAAGGTCCTCGTGACGGCGTGCGCGGAGTGCTATCGGGCCTTTGCGCGCGACTACAAGGCGTGGGGAGGCAACCCGCCGTTCAGCGTGTTCCACATTTCTCATTACGTCGAGAAGCTGATCCGCGAGAAGCGGATCGCATTCACGAAACCGCTCCCGCAGAAGGTCGCGTTCCATGATGCGTGCCACATGTCCCGGGTCTCGAAGGTCTTTGAGCCGCCCCGGCAAGCGTTGAAGTTCATTCGGGACCTCAAGGTCCTCGAGATCCTCCCGCACCACCAAGACGCCCTCTGCTCGGGAGCCGGCGGCGGGTTCCCCGCGGTGTTCCCGGAACAGGCGGCCGGAGTCGCCCAGCGTCGTCTCGACGCGGCGGAAGACACGGGCGCCCCGAGCCTCGTGACGACCTGCCCTCACGCGGAACTGCACTTCGAGGACGTGGCGTCGAAGAGGAACATGACGCTGAGCATCATCGACCTCGCGGAGATGCTCGCGAACGCGCTGTGATCGGGCGCGCTCAAATCGTGAAGCTCAGACCGCAGGAACAGGAGTGCTTCGCGTTCGGGTTGGTGATCTTGAACTGACCCCCGAACAAGTCCTCCTCCCACTCGAGCTTCGAGCCCTTCAGATAGGTCATGCTCTTCGGATCGACGAACACGCGGACGTCGTGGGCTGCCACGACGAGGTCGTTCGTCCGAGGTGCGTCGGCGAGGTCCATCCGATACTGCATGCCGCTGCAGCCGCCCGCGATGATTCGAAGCCGCAGGGAAGCTTCCGGCCGGCTTTCCTTCTGTTGCAAGACGCGGATCCGGTGTACCGCGCTGTCGGTGACGACGAGCGGCAGTTCCTGGGAAGCGATCATCGCGATTGCGTCTCCAACTCGTTCGAACGCGGGCCCGCGCCTTAAGTCTTCCGCCGCGAGTGTCGTCGGCGAATCATCCATCGAGTTGTTCGACTCACTTGCGACCAAAGATATATATAACGACGTTATAGTGTCTCATTCCCTCCCCATAAAAGGGGGTATGTGGCATGGTTTCGAAGAGCGTACTCCAGGAACAGATGGCGAAGCAGGAGTACAAATACGGTTTCGTCGCCGACTTCGATGAGGACACGATTCCGAAGGGCCTCAACGAGGACGTCGTCCGGCTCATCTCCCGCAAGAAGAAGGAGCCGGAATGGATGACCGAGTGGAGGCTTCGGGCCTATCGCCACTGGCTCACGATGAAGGAGCCCACGTGGTCGAACGTCCGCTATCCCCCGATTAACTATCAAGACATCATCTACTACGCGGCCCCGAAGCCGAAAAAGGAAGTGAAGAGCCTCGAGGATGTCGATCCCGAGATCCGGTCCCTCTACGCGAAACTCGGCATTCCGCTACAGGAGCAGGAACGCCTGGCCGGCGTCGCGGTCGACGCGGTGCTGGACAGCGTCTCGGTCGCGACGACGTTCAAGGACAAGCTCGCGGAACTCGGCATCATCTTCTGCTCCTTCTCCGAGGCGGTCCTCGAGCATCCCGAACTCGTCCGCAAGTACCTCGGCTCCGTCGTCCCCTTCAACGACAATTTCTTCGCAGCCCTGAACAGTGCGGTCTTCAGCGACGGCTCGTTCGCCTACGTGCCGCACGGCGTGCGATGCCCGATGGAGCTGTCCACCTACTTCCGGATCAATGCTCAGGACACGGGACAGTTCGAACGCACGCTGATCATCGCGGACCCGGGCGCGTATGTGAGCTACCTCGAAGGATGCACGGCGCCGATCCGGGACACGAATCAGCTGCACGCCGCGGTCGTCGAACTGATCGCCCTCGACGATGCGGAGATCAAGTATTCCACGATCCAGAACTGGTACCCCGGCGACAAGCAGGGGAAGGGCGGGATCTACAACTTCGTCACGAAGCGGGGGAAGTGCCTCGGCGTGAACTCGAAGATCTCGTGGACCCAGGTCGAGACTGGTTCCTAGATCACCTGGAAATACCCGAGCTGCATCCTGCAGGGCGACAACTCCGTAGGTGAGTTCTACTCCGTGGCGCTCGCGAACAACTACCAGCAGGCCGACACGGGCACGAAGATGTTGCACATCGGAAAGAACACCCGGAGCACGATCATCTCGAAGGGCATCTCCTCAGGGTACGGACGGAACACCTACCGCGGTCGCGTACAGATCCACAAGGGCGCGACGAACGCCCGCAACTACTCCCAGTGCGACTCCCTCCTGATCGGGTCCACGTGCGCCGCGTTCACGTTCCCGGACATCCAGGTCCAGGAGCCGACGGCCCAGATGGAGCACGAGGCGTCGACGTCGAAGATCGGCGAGGATCAGCTCTTCTACTGCCAGACCCGCGGCATCACCCCGGAGGATGCCACGAACATGATTGTGAACGGTTTCTGCAAGCAGGTCTTCCTGAAGCTCCCGATGGAGTTCGCGGTGGAGGCCCAGAAACTGATCAGCGTGAGCCTGAACCTTGAGGGAACGGTCGGCTGAACACGCCTTCGATGGCGGGAGGACACGACGATGCTCGAGATCAAGAATTTGCAGGTGAAGGTGGCGGGGAAGGAGATCCTGAAGGGAATCGATCTCTCGATCGGGCCCGGGGAGGTCCACGCCGTCATGGGCCCGAACGGGAGCGGCAAGACGACACTCGCGCAGGTCCTCGCCGGACGGTTGACGTACGAGGTCACGGGTGGTTCGGCTCGGTTCCAAGGCAAGGATCTGCTCGCGATGAAGCCGGAGGACCGCGCCCGGGAAGGCGTCTTCATGGCGTTCCAATACCCGGTCGAGATCCCCGGCGTGAGCAACGCGTATTTCCTCAAGGCGGCCCTGAACGCGATTCGGAAGTACCGCGGACTCGAGGAGATCGATGCGATGGATTTCATGGGCCTCGTCCAAGACAAGGCGAAGCTCCTCGGCCTCGACGAAACGTTCATGAAGCGCGGGTTGAACGAAGGCTTCTCCGGTGGCGAGAAGAAGAAAAACGAAGTCTTCCAGATGGCAGTCCTCGAGCCGAAGTTCTGCATCCTGGACGAGACGGATTCCGGGCTTGACATCGACGCCTTGCGCCTCGTCGCAAATGGAGTGAACACGATGCGCGGCCCGAACCGATCGATGCTCGTCGTGACCCATTACCAACGTCTCCTCGATTACGTGATTCCCGACTTCGTCCACGTCCTCGTGGACGGGCGGATCGTGAAGAGCGGCGACGCGGATTTGGCGCGGAACCTGGAGAAGCACGGGTACGGCTGGATCGTCGAGGAGGCGCCGAAGCCGCAGCCGGCTCGCGCGTGAGGCCCGGTGACATCGTGGCGGTGGCGCTCGACGCAAAGCAAACGTACGTCGCGGATTTCGCGTCCGCAGAGGCAGACCTCCCAAGTCCGTCATGGCTTCGTGGAATCCGCCGGTCCGCGATCGAACGGTTCGAGGCCGTCGGTTTCCCCACGCAGCGACACGAGGAATGGAGGTTCACGAACCTCGCGCCCCTACTTCGCGTCCCCTTCAAACCGGCCATCACCGGCGGGCCCGATGGGGTCGTGGCGGAGAAACTCGAACCTTTCGCCTTCGGCATCCTGAAGACGAGCCGGTTGGTGTTCGTGAACGGTCGGTATGCGCCGCGCCTGTCGTACCTTCGGTCGCTTCCAGAAGGGGTTCGGATTGCATCCCTCGCGGAAGTGCTTCGGCAGGAACCGGGGACCCTCGAGAAATATCTCGCTCGGTTCGCACGATTCCAGGACGACCCTTTCGTCGCGTTGAATACGGCCTTCTTCGTCGACGGCGCCTTTGTGGACGTGCCGAAGAATGCCGTCGTGGACGAGCCGATCCATTTGGTCTTCGTCTCGACCGCTCGGGACGTGCCGACGATCGCGTACCCGCGCAATCTGATCCGCCTCGGGGCGGGAAGCCAGGCGACCGTGATTGAGACCTACGCCGGGTGGGCCCCCGAAGTCACGTTCACGAACGCCGTCACGGAAGTCGTCTCGGCACCTGCTTCCGTCCTGGAGCACTACAAGATCCAACGCGAGTCCGAGGCGGCCTTCCACGTCGCCACGATGTCGATTGACCAGGACCGCAATTCCTCGGTCACCTGTCATTCGATGTCCTTCGGGGGAGCCCTCGTGAGGAACTACGTCCACACGCTCTTCCGGGGAGAAGGGGGGAGCGTGGGCCTCAACGGGCTCTTCATGCCGTCCGGGACGCAGCAATCGGACCACTACACGCGGATCGACCACGCCGCCCCGGCGTGCACGAGCCTCGAGCTGTACCGTGGCATCCTGGGCGGGAAGTCGCGCGGCGTGTTCAACGGGAACATCTACGTCCGGAAGGACGCCCAGAAGACGGTCGCCAGACAGGTGAACAAGAACCTACTCCTTTCGAAGGAAGCGTTCGTCGACAGTACGCCCGGACTGGAGATCCTGGCGGACGACGTGAAGTGCAGTCACGCCTCGACGATCGGGCAACTGGACGAGAACGCGGTGTTCTATCTTCGCTCCCGCGGAATCGACGAGGAGAACGCCCGCCACATCCTGACGTACGCATTCGCTTCGGACGTCGTGAACCAGGTGAAGGTCGCCCCGATCCGGATCAAGCTCGACCAACTGATCCTGTCGCGGTTGCCGAAAGGGGCCGACGTCGGAGAGACCTTATGAAGCACGAGCCGGATAGACAGGGTCGGAGCTGCCGCCGCACCGTGATGCCATGACGCCCGATCTCCGTGAGCTCTACCAGGAGACGATCCTCGACCATAGCAAGAGGCCGAGGAATTTCCATGAGATCGTGGACGCGGATGCGACCGCGGTGGGGCACAATCCCCTCTGCGGAGACCGCGTGACCGTCTACGTGCGGCTCGCGGACGGAACGATCGCGGACGTCGCCTTCGTCGGCCAGGGCTGCGCGATTTCGAAGGCCTCGGCCTCCCTGATGACGGATGCCGTGAAGGGGAAGTCCAAGGCGCAGGCGCACGAGTTGTTCGAGAAGTTCCGGAAGATGGTCACCGGCCGACCCGGCGATCCCGTCGACATGGGGTCCTTAGGCAAGCTCGCGGTCCTCTCCGGGGTGTGCGAATTCCCGGTTCGCGTGAAGTGCGCGAGCCTGGCGTGGCACACGCTCGAGGCCGCGATCCAGGCGAAGAAGGAGATCGTGTCGCTGGAGTGAGGATGACGACCCCGGACGTCGCCCCGACCGACGGACGGGAGCAGGCGGGAGGCCCGGTCCCGATGAACCTCGGTCCCACCGAGGACTTGGTTCGCCAGCTCTCGACGGGACGAGGCGAACCCAATTGGATGTTGCGCCAACGGCTGCGGGGGCTCGCCTTGGTTCGGTCCGACGGCGTTCCCGCGTGGGCCGCCTTCTTGCGCGAGTTCAATTTCGGGGCGATCGTTCCGTCGGATGGACCGCCCGCACGGGAGAGTCCATCCCATGATTCAACGGCTCTGCCGGGCCTCGGAGCCCTCGACGCGTCCGAGGAGGCCTATCGTGCGGTCCGCGCCGATCTCGAGTCTCGCGGCATCCGGTTCTATGGATTGTCAACGGCCCTGGCACGGATTCCGGATTCCCTGCGAACGTACCTGGCCTCCGTCATCCCGCCGGACGACGATCCGATTGCGGCCCTGAACGCCGCCCTCTGGACCGAAGGATCGTTCCTCTACGTGCCGCCCGGCGTCTCGGTCGGCATCCCGCTCCAGGCCGAGATTCGCGCGGACTACGCCAAGGTCGAGCCGTTCGAGCGCAACGTGATCGTCGCCGATCGCGGGGCGGAGGTCACCTACATCGAAGGTTGCACCGCGCCCGTCTACACCCCCGACCAATTGCATCTCTCGGCGATCGAGGTCGTCGCGTCACGAAGCGGGCGCAGGTCCACGAGGACGCGACCCTAGAATGGATCGATGTGAACCTGGGCTCTCGGCGCACCTGGAAGGTTCCGCGGGCGAACTTGGTCGGTCCCGGAGCTGCCGCGGAGTTCGTCGGCGTCGCCTTCGCGGGCAAGGGCCAGCATCAAGATGTCGGGGCCGAGATGGTCCACCTGGCGCCCCGTACCTGCTCCCGCATCGCGAATCATGGGATTGTTCAGAAGGGTGGCCGCGCCACCCTCCGGTCCGGGATCCGGGTGGCCACCGGCGCGACGGAGGTCTCTTCGTCGGTCGCATGGTCGTCGCTCATGCTCGATGCGGACTCTCGGGCGCAGACGAGCCCCTCCATCGAAGTGGACGAGGCGGACGCGGAGATCGTGCAAGAAGGCACGGTGCGCAAGGTGGGCGAGGAGATGCTGTTCTACATGTCTTCGCGGGGCCTGCCCGCGGACGAAGCGACGCGGATGGTCGTCCTGGGAATCGCCTCCGAAGCGACGCGCCGCATCCCCGTCGAGTACGCGGTGGAGGTCGACCGACTCCTCGAATTGGAGCTCGAGGGCGGCATCGGATGAGCCGCACGAGAAGTCTCAAGTAGCCAGCCCGTCATGGTACGAAGGAACCAAATGGCGAAGCCTGCCAAAGTGTTGTTGAACGTCCCGGCGATCAAGGCCGATTTCCCAATTCTACAGCGGAAGGTCCATGACCGCCGGCTCGTCTACCTCGACAGCGCTGCGACCTCACAGAAGCCAAAGCAGGTCATCGACGCGACGTCGGATTTCTACGCGCGCTACAACGCGAACGTCCATCGGGCCATTTATGAACTGGGAGAGGAGGCCACCCGCGAGTACGAAGGGGCGCGCGAAAAGATCGCCGCCTTCATCCGAGCCAAGTCCCCGAACGAGATCGTGTTCACGAAATCCACTACGGAGGCCCTCAACGTCGTGGCCTACGGATACGGCTTGAAGGGGAAGCTCCAACCGGGGGACGAGATCGTCGGCACGGTGATGGAGCACCATTCGAACCACGTTCCTTGGCACTTCGTGAAGGATCACAAAGGCGCCGTCCTGAAGTACGTGGACGTGACCGACGAGGGGACGTTGCGGATGGAGCAGTATGACGAGCTCCTCACGAAGCGGACGAAGGTCGTCACCGTGGCCCTCTGTTCGAACGTCCTCGGCACGATTAACCCGGTGAAGGAAATCGCGAAGCGGGCCCACGAGGTCGGGGCTGTCTGCGTCGTCGACGCAGCCCAGGCGGCGCCCCACATGTCGATTGACGTGCAAGACCTCGACGCGGACTTCCTAGCGTTCAGCGGACACAAGATGCTCGGGCCCACGGGCATCGGTGTCTTGTACGGCAAACCGGAAGCCCTCGTACCGCTTCGAAGGCGGGACGCCCAATATCGCCGGTGCCATCGGCCTCGGAGTCGCGGTGGATTATCTCACGAAACTGGGCATGGATGCGGTCCGTGCCCACGAAATGGAGGTCACCCAATACGCGCTCGAGAAGTTCGAGCGGCTCCAAGGGGTGAAGACGTACGGTCCGAAGGACGTGAAAAAGAAGGCCGGGGTCTTGGCGTTCACGATCGACAACGCCCATCCGCACGACGTCGCCTCAATCCTCGACGTGGAAGGGATTTGCGTCCGCTCGGGGCACCATTGTGCCCAGCCCTTGATGGAACGATTCGATTTGCCGGCCACCGCGCGGGCCTCTTTCTACATCTACAACGACCTCGAGGACGTCGACGCGCTCGTCGCGGGAATCAAGCGGGTCCAAGAGGTCTTCGCCTGATGTCCGCGACGTACGACCTGTATCAGGAGCAGATCCTGGACCATTACAAACATCCGAGGAACAAGGGTCCACTTCCGGGCGCAACCCTGAACGCGAGGGACTCGAACCCGCTCTGCGGCGACGAGGTGATCCTTCATTTGAACCTCGACGGTTCTCAACGTGTCGCGGAGGTCCGCTTCGAAGGGCAAGGCTGCGCGATCAGCCAGGCGAGCGCATCGATCCTCACGACGATGTTGAAAGGACTTGCCACGGCCGAGGTCGAAGCGTTGAACCAAGACGCACTGCTGAAGAAACTGGGAGTTCCCTTGAGCGTCGTCCGTCTGAAATGTGCCCTTCTTTCCCACCACGTGCTGAGGCTCGCCCTGGGAGACAAGAGGACCGACCGGGCCTGAGGCCCTAGGACTCCATGCCCGCGGACGGAAAAGGGCCGGAGGCCACCCGCGTCGCCGATCTGATCGGACGAACGCCATTGTTGTCGCTGGGCCGGATCGCGACCCACGTTGCCCCCGGAGTCCGGTTGTTCGCGAAGGCGGAGTGGCTCAATCCGGGCGGCAGTGTGAAGGACCGCGCGGCCCTCGGGATGCTCCGCGCCGCTCAGAAGGCGGGTCTCACTAAGGACCGCACGCTACTCGATGCGACATCGGGCAACACCGGGATTGCGATTGCCATGCTCGCCGCGGCGGAGGGCTACCGAGCGACGCTCTGCGTTCCGGCGAACATCTCGTCGGACCGTCGGAGGATGCTGGAGGCGCATGGGGCAGAACTGATTCTCACTCCGGCTTCCGACGGAACAGACGGAGCGCAGAAGGCGGCCAAGGATCTGGTCTTCAACCACCCGGAGAAATACTGGTACCTGGATCAGTACGACAACGAGGCAAATTGGCGGGCCCATTTCACATCGACCGGCCCTGAGATCTGGCGGCAGACGCGCCAGACGATTACGCACTTCGTCTCGTGCCTGGGGACGACGGGGACGTTCGTTGGTGCAGGCCGGTACCTCAAAGGGAAGCATCCCGGCGTCCGCTTGGTCGGCGTCCAACCGGACGGGCCTTTCCATGGAATCGAGGGCGTGAAGCACCTCGAAAGTTCTCACGTGCCAGGCATCTGGGATCCCAAGCTCCCCGACGAAATCCTCTCCGTGGCCACGGAGGATGCGCAGCGGGCGGTGCGCCGCCTCGCGCGGGAGGAGGGTCTCCTGGTAGGCACCTCGAGCGGTGCGGCGTTCGACGCCGGGCTCCGATTGTCGGAACGAATCGAACGGGGATGTGTCGTCCTCATGTTCCCGGATGGTGGAGAGCGCTACTTGGGTGAGCGGTATTGGCAGGAACCATGATTCAGCTCCGGGAGGACGCGATTGGAGTGATCCAAAGCCATGCAATCGAAGCGTTCCCCGAGGAATGTTGCGGCTTCCTGTTGGGCCACGTCGGTGAACCGAAACGCGTCATCGAAGCCCGCCGTGGAAAGAACATCGCGACGGAAGATCGAGCCCGCCGTTACGTCGTCGATCCGCTCGAGATGCTGCACGTGGATGACGACGCACGGACGAAAGGCATGGACCTCATCGGCATCTACCACAGCCATCCCAACCATCCCGCCGTGCCATCGGAGTTCGACCGCTCCCACGCCACTCCCTGGTACTCCTACGTGATCCTGAGCATTGTAGACCGTGAGCCGCAAGAGGTCGCAGCCTGGCGGTTCGACGAGTCGACGAAACGGTTCGTGCGTGAGGAAATGGTTCGATTGCCGACGGAGACCGATTCCCGGAAGCAGCGCAGGGCAACGAAGCGTTAACCTCGTTCAAATCGGATTTCCATGGTCTCGTTCCGTCGGACGTCTTCCCCGCTAGATTGCGGCAATTCGTCGATGGACTTCGGCGGGACGAACCTTAAGTATAACACCGTATTGGCAAAAAGGGCCATGGCGAACGTGCGGATCATCATCCCGACACCCCTCCGACAATATGCCGGGAACCGAGATGCGGTCGAGGTGGAAGCGGAGAGCGTCCGCGAGGCTCTCACGGACCTCGTCGAACGTCACGATCAGCTGCGCCGCCATCTCTTTTCCGAAGACGGGCGTCTTCGGAACTTTGTGAACGTCTACGTGAACGAGGAAGACATCCGCTATTTGGAACGGGACGGGACGTCCCTGAAAGGAGGCGACACGATCTCGATCGTCCCGAGCATTGCCGGAGGTTCCTTCTCCCTGATGGATCGCCTCGCCGCGAAACGGAAGGACGTCCTCTCCCCGGGCGAGATCAAGCGCTACTCCCGTCACCTGATCCTGCCGGAAGTCGGGATGGCGGGCCAGCTGAAGTTGAAGCAGTCGTCCGCGCTGATCATCGGCGCCGGCGGTTTGGGTGTGCCCCTGACCCAATACCTGAGTGCGGCGGGGGTCGGTCGCCTCGGCATCGTGGACTTCGACGTGATCGACGAATCGAACCTGCAGCGGCAGGTGCTCTACAGCACGAAAGACGTGGGCCGAAAGAAACTCGAGGTGGCGAAGGAACGGGTCGCGCAGATCAACCCGAACGTCGACGTCCAGACGCACGAGACTCGGCTCACCTCGGACAACGCCTTGGACATCCTGAAGGACTACGACGTCATCATCGACGGGACTGACAATTTCCCGACGCGGTACCTAGTCAACGACGCGTCCGTGTTGCTCCAAAAGCCCAACGTGTACGGCTCGATCTTCCGTTTCGAGGGACAGGCGAGCGTCTTCGACGCTCGGAGAGGACCGTGCTACCGCTGCCTGTATTCCCAACCGCCACCGCCGGGACTCGTACCGTCCTGTGCCGAGGGCGGCGTGCTCGGCGTCCTCCCGGGCATCATCGGCTCGATCCAAGCGATCGAGACACTCAAGCTGCTGCTCGGGAAAGAGGACACGCTGATCGGCCGGTTGCTTGTGTTCGACGCGCTCCAGATGAAATTTCGCGAGTTGAAACTCCGCAAGAACCCGGAATGTCCCATCTGCGGTTCGAATCCGACCATCAAGGAGCTGATCGACTACGAGGAATTCTGCGGTCTCCGCGGGCCTTCCGAGCGGGTGGGGCAGGAACTCCAGATCACGGTCGATGCGCTGAAGGAGCGACTCGACCAGCGCCACGAGGTTGTCCTCCTGGACGTTCGTGAACCGATGGAGTGGGAGATCGCCCACCTCGATCGGGCCGTGTTGATGCCGGTGGGAGAGGTCCCCGCTCGGGTGAATGAGCTGAACACCGCGGATGAGATTGTCGTGTACTGTAAGACCGGAGTCCGTTCCGCTCGCATCACGAACTTCCTTCGGGAGTTGGGCTTCCGCAAGGCGAAGAACCTCGTCGGCGGCATCGACGAATGGGCGGAAAAAGTCGAACCCGAAATGCCTCGATATTGAGGCGACCCAGACGGCAAAGGCATATTGTGCACTCCCGCCATGTCGCGACGATGCCTCTTGACCCGGGGACCGTCCACCGTTTCGCGATGCTCGAGCGGGCGGTCAAATCGTTCGCGAAAACGGGCCGTTTTGACGAGTCGCTGAAACTAATCGAGGAATTGCTCGCGATCGCGCCCGAGGACGCGGGTCTGTCGAAACTCAAAGCTCGCCTCGCGGCAGATCTCGTCAAGCAGGCGACCCAGGCACAGAAGATATCGGCGGCGACCGAGATCCTCGGACTCGTGGAGGCGAAACTACCATCCGCCCACTTGGGCGACGATGAGAAGGCCTTGCTCTCGAAGGCGAAGCAGAGCCTCTATTCAATGTAGCCGCACACGTTTATCTGTCGCTGGCGTTGTCGAATTTCCAATGGCGCGACAGTCCGACGAGACGTACGTCAAAGACATCGAGGCGATGCGCCGGGAGAAGGACTTCTTTTTCAAAGAGGAACACGATTCCCCGATTCCGCATGGGTTGCGAGACAAATTTTCCGGTCTCGCCTATTTCTCGGTCGATCCGAAGGATCGGATCCGCTCCCGGCTGGTGAGAGATCCGAATCCGCAGAGCGTCGTCCTGGCGACCTCGAAGGGCATTCCCCGTGACATGATCCGAGTTGGAGTCTTCGAGTTCGAGATTGACGGGACGAAGCAACGCCTCGCCGCAACGAACCGCCGAATCAGGGACGTCTTGCCGACGCCTCCGTCCCCGAGGATGACGATCTTCGACTTCATCGAGTCCGCGCCCATCGACAAAAGACTTCATGCCCGATTCCCCTTCATTAATCGTTCCGTTCGGTTCTCATGCAACAGAGTGTGGGACCGGAGGGACCGATCGATCGGACCACTCCTTCCCAGCCATAGGTCTTGAGGAATCGTCCGCCCAGTAGTGCGACCGTTCCGCCGGAATTCCGAACGGATCGGGCGGTTCGACCGTTTGGGAGGCGCGGTCCGACGGCCCGGGCCCTCGCCTCAGTCGCGTGTGGACTCCACTTCGTGAATCCAGTCGCAGCGGATTCCGATCTTCGCGTGGTGCTTCTCGATTGCCGTTTG
>VBMC01000273.1 GCA_005879015.1 Methanobacteriota archaeon | reverse complement strand
GTCGGACTTGTCACAACGGTATTGTTGCCACTCGGAGCTGCCCTTCTCGACGACCTTGTCGTTCCCGGTCCCCTTTTTGCCGGGGGCGAGGAGCCATTCAAACACGTCGACCGGGCAGACGTCCATGCAGACGCCGTCCGCGACACATCCGTCAAAATCGACGGCCACGTGGGTGCCGTGGATGCCGAGCCGGGTCGGATAGGCGGTGCCGTTCGCATCGGGTCGCTCTTTGCCTTCGGCGAAGACCTTGTGGTCGAAGTGAACTCCCGTCTCCGGATACTCGTCCGGTTTGTTCATGAAGTCCGGGTCGATCGGTTTCGCTTCGAAGTCCACTTCTCGCGACATCGGGTCGCCTCCAAAGAGCTCGGCCCGGCCCTTATCCGGGCCGGGCATCGGCTTGTATACCCCTCCCCTTTTTGACCTTTCCGGTTTTATTTCGCGCTCGATGGAGAGAATAACTCCATGCCTCCTGGATTCGCGATTTCTCGAACGCGAAACCTATTTCGGTGGAGCAGCGGTGACCGTCAGGTGAGCAAGCGTCGGGGCGCCCGGACCCGCGCCGTCCACGGTCCACGACGGAGGGAACCCGGCCCGATCGTCACCCCGATCTTCGCGAGCTCGACTTGGAGCCTGGCGTCGGCTCGGCAGGGCGCGGATTTCGCGGTTGCCACGGCGCCGGTCGAATACTACACCCGCTGGGGCAATCCGACTGTGAGGGACCTCGAGGACGCCCTCGCGGATCTCGAGGGGGGCGTCCGCGGCCTCGCGACCGGATCGGGGATGGGCGCGATCGCCTCTGCGATCCTGACCTGCGTCGAACGTGGCGATCATGTCGTGGCGGGCGCGAGCCTCTACACCGCAACGACCGAGATCTTCACCCGACTCCTGCCTCGGTTCGGCGTCGAGACGACTTTCGTCGATCCCCGCCGTTCCGGGGCGTGGAAGGCGGCGGTTCGACCGAGCACCCGGTTGGTGTACATCGAAACGCCTGCGAATCCGACCATGATGATCACAGACATCCACGAGGCGGTCTCCGCAGCGAGGTCCGTTCGGGCGACGACCCTTGCCGACAACACCTTCGCTTCCCCGGTGAACCAGCGGCCGATTGATCACGGCGTGGACGGCGTGTTGCACAGCGCGACCAAGTATCTCGGGGGCCACAGCGACGTCGTTGCTGGTGCGGTCGTCACCGCGAAGCAGGACCTCTTCGACCGGATCTGGTTCGTCTACAAGATGCTGGGGCCTACCCTCGGCCCCTTCGAAGCGTTCCTCGTTCGACGGGGACTGAAGACCCTCCCCCTTCGAATGGCGGCACAGACGGAAACGGCCCAGTCGCTGGCGGAATTCCTCGAGGGCCGCCGCGGCGTCCGCGTCGTGCACTATCCCGGACTGAAATCGTTCCCGCAGCATGCCCTCGCCCGGAAACAGATGTCCGGCTTCGGGGCGATGCTCAGTTTCGAGCTCACGGGCGGTTACCGGGCCGGGAAGAAGTTCGTCGAGTCCGTCGACGTCGCAACGCTCGCCGTGAGCCTCGGCGGCGCCGAGACCCTCGTCCAGCATCCTGCCTCCATGACACACGGTCCCCTCACCGACGAGGAGCGGCGGGTCAGCGGGATCACGGACGGCCTCGTTCGGGTGAGTGTAGGGCTCGAAGATTCCGAGGACCTGATCCAGGATTTCGATCGGGCGATTCGAGCGGCTTCCCGCTAGTCGAGCGACCGACCGCCACCCGGTTCTCGACGTCTTTCTTCCATTCTTCCATGGCAGCGGTCGAGGGACCGGCGCCTTTGTCGAACTCGGCGAGCCTCGCCTTCAGCCGGTCGACTTCGACTTGGAGCTTCGCGGTCTTCGAGTCGGATTCACTTTGATCCGCCTCCACGGCCCGCTGCTTCCCCTCGAGGATTTCGGCTCGGGTGTCGAGCGACCTCTCCTTCTGTTCAATTCCAACTTCCCGTTCTCGGAGCTTCTCCTCCCGATCGAGGACGTCGAGCGCTTTCTTTTGCAGGAAGCGCAGATTTTTCGAGACCTCGGCCTGCATCGCATCGGCCTGGACGCGCAGCTTTTCCGCCTCGCCCCGGGCGGTGCTTGCACCCTTGAGGTCATCCTCGGTTCGGCCGCGCTGGTTCTCGATCTCCTGACGCGCCTTCTCAAGCGCCCGCAACCCTTCGGACAGTTGGGCGTCCTGGGAGGTAACGGAAGCTTCCCGCTCCGTGAGCTTGGACTCGAGCGCCGTCGTCGCATCGCTGCGCGCGCGGATGTCCCGGTCTTTCTTCCCGAGATCCTCCATGAGGTTGTCGGCTCGTTGCAGTTCGGTCGCCAACGTTTGCTCCCGGGTTGTGACGTCGGCGAGCTTCGCCTCGAACACCGAGGTTCGGGATTCAAGGTCCTTCTGCCGCATCGCCAACTGGTCTGAAAGGCTCGCGATCCGCGAGGACTCCTGATCGATCGTCGCCTTCCGAGTCCGCAGTTCCACCGAAGCCGTCGCGGCCTCTTTCTCCGCTGCGTTCGTCCGGACCTGACGTGCCTCCAGATCCCGGATGGCCGCCTTGATTTCGGTCTCCTTCGCGGCGAGATCGCGGGACTTCTCCTGGAGCTGGGCCAATTGGGCCTGCGCTGCACGTTCCGCTTTGTCCGCCTCCGATCGGCGTTTCTCCAACGCTGCTTGCTGGCCTACGAGATCGGCGGTCTGGCGTTTCGCGGCCTTCTCCGCTTCCTCCGCGACCAACGTGCGACGCTGGGACTCTGCCCCGAGCCGTTCCACTTGTTGGGCTTGGACTGCCGCCGCGTCGCGCGTTGCTTCGAGCTGCTTCAGTTCTTCCGCCCGCCTGACGGACCAGACGGAACGCTCCGATTCGAACGACTGCCGGGCCCGAAGGAGTTCGTCTTCCTTCGCCTTGAGTTCGGCGAGGCGGCCCTCGGACCGGCGCCAGGAGGCTTCTGCCTCGGCGCCCTTGGCGGCATGGGCTTTCGCTTGGGCCTCCAGCTTTGAACGTTCGAGTTCGAGTTGGGTGGCTGTCGCCCGAAGGGTGCGTTCGCGGCCCTCGATCTCTTCGGCGCGTTTCGCCAGCTCCGCGGCTTCCGACTCCGTCGTCGCGTTCAGTTGGGCCTGCTGCGATCGGAGGGTCGTCTGTTGGGCCTCCCACTGCTTGCGTTTCTCCGTCTCCTCGGAATGGAATTTTTTCGCGGCGTGATCGAACTGGGTATCCCGAGCGTTCAGATCTTGCTCGCGGCGAACAAGGGCCATTGCCTGGGCGGATAATTCGGTGAGGCGGGCCTCGGCCTGGTGTTCTTTGGATTCCAATTCCCGGGTACGGGCCTCGAGGTCCTCCGCTTCCGCGCGGATCTCCGCCTCCTGAGCGGAGACGGCCTTTTCC
>VBMC01000024.1 GCA_005879015.1 Methanobacteriota archaeon | reverse complement strand
GAGGCCACGTTCGCCGCAGCGGACCTGAAGCCGTTGCACGTCCAGCTGCGGTCCCAAGTGGTCCGGCCCGCGGGCGCGGACCCGTACGTGGTTTACATCGCCCGCGACGTGACGGCCCAACGCGAGGCGCTGCGGAACCTGGTCGAAACGGAGCGATGGGCCTCGATGGGGCGACTCGCCTCCTTCGTCGCCCATGAAATCAACACCCCGCTCACGAACATCTCCCTGCTGACGGCGAGCATTTCCCGTCGGGTGAGCGATCCGGAGATTCAGGAACGCCTCAAGAAGATCGCGGCCCAGGGGCGGATCGCGGCGAGCATCACGGGCGAGCTGTTGAAGTTCACACGGCCCGGGGCCATCAACCCGATCGAGACGGAACTGACCGACCTGATCCGCGCCGCCGTGGAGCAGACCGACGCCTTCCGGAAGCCCGGCGTCGAGCTCCGGGATGAGACGCGGACCCGCTCCGTCGTCTGCGCGGTCGACCCGATGCGGATCCAGGAGGTCTTCGTGAACCTCCTCAAGAACGCGTACGAGGCCACGCCCCATGGACGCGTGAGGATCCGCCTCCAGGACCTCGGGTCCCTCGTGGCCGTCTCGATCTCCGATACGGGGTCGGGGATCCCGCCGGAAGTCCAGAGCCGGCTCTTCGAGGCTTTCTTCACGACGAAGAAGAAGGGCGAAGGGACGGGCCTCGGCCTCGCGATCAGCCGGAACTTCGTCGTGAGTCACGGCGGCGACATCACCCTCACGTCGGAGCCTGGCAAGGGGTCGACCTTCACGGTCGTCTTGCCGAAACAAGCTCCGGGCGTCCGCGAGACGGAATGAGTCGCACCTCGATCGCTCGAAGATTGGTCAAGTATTTTTGACCGTGAAAACGACCCCAGCAAGTCGCATCGAGAGGCACGGAATGCTTGCCATGAGCGCCTTGGACCAGCCGGCACGATCGCCAGGCGTCCTGATCGTGGACGACGATGCGGGAATCCGCGAGAACATCGCAGACCTGCTGTCGACCGAGGACTATCGCGTCTACTCCGCCGCGGATGCCGACGAGGCCCTACATGTCCTCGAGGCCGAAGACATCGACCTGCTCGTCACGGATTTCCAGATGCCCGGTCGCAATGGGGTGGAACTCATCGAGGCCGCGCGCAAGGCCAACCACCTGGTCCCCGCGATCCTGATGACCGCCTACTTGTACGTGTACGAGCAGCTCGACGCGGACCGGCGAAAGGACATCACGCTCCTGCGGAAGCCCTTCGACGCGGATGAAATCCTCCATGAGGTCGCGGCTCGGCTCAACAACGGGCCGAAGCACTAGGTCGGTCGGTGCATCGCAAGCGACGGTCCCCGTCCATCGCCGACGACCAAGATCTCATTTCGGGACTTTCTGCCAATCGTCCACGAATCGCTTCAGGCCGACGTCGGTCAGCGCGTGCTGTGTCATCTTCTTGAGGACGTCGAATGGCAACGTGACGATGTCCGCGCCCAGTTTCGCGGCCTCGATCACGTGAAGGGGATGCCGGATGCTCGCGACCAGGATCTCGCAGTCCCAATCGTAATTCCGGAAAATCTCGGCGATCTCGCGGATCACCTGCATCCCTTCCTGCCCCATGTCGTCGAGCCGTCCGATGAACGGGCTCACGTACTTGGCCCCCGCCTTCGCCGCGAGGATCGCCTGATTCGCGGAGAAGATGAGCGTCGTGTTAATCCTGACGCCTTCCGTCGACAGGGCCTTAATCGCCTTGAGCCCTTCCGTCGTCATCTGAATCTTCACTACCACGTTCTTGTGAAGCTTCGCGAGCTGGCGGCCCTGTTTAATCATCTCCTCCGCCTGAGTCGTCGTGACCTCGAGGGAGATCGGGCCGTCGACGAGGGCGAGGATGTCCTGGATCACCTCGGACCACTTCCGGCCGGTCTTTGCGACGAGCGTAGGATTCGTCGTCACCCCGTCGAGGACGCCCCAGGAGGCCGCCTCGCGGATCTCGTCGATGTTCGCGGTGTCGAGGAAGATCTTCACCATGAACGCCCGCCGTCGACCGATGGCTTGGGCCCGATATGAGCATTTCCGCCTCCGGGGAGACGTCGTTTCCCTCGGGGCGGGACAAGCTACTTATCCAGACGGCCCTTGCGGGCGGCTCACATGGCTGCCCCGACGCTCTGGCGCCACCCGAACTTCCTGAAGCTCTGGATCGGTCAAAGCGTGTCGCAGTTCGGGAATCAGTTCACGGGCCTCGCGTTGCAGTTCCTCGCCCTGAAGACGCTCCTGGCGAGCCCCTCCCAGATGGGTCTCCTCGGCGCGATGGGGACCTTCCCGTTCCTCTTGATCGGCCTCCTGGTTGGCGTGTGGGTCGATCGTCATCGACGCCGGCCCATCCTGATCGCGGGCGACCTTGGCCGTGGCTTCATCGTCGTCGCCATTGCCACCCTCACACTCCTCGGCATCGTGCGGATGGAGTATCTGTACGTCCTGGGATTCGCGACCGGCATCCTGACGGTGTTCTTCGACGTCTCATACCAGGCGTACCTTCCCGCTCTCGTTCCCCGAGGACAAATCGTCGAAGGAAACAGCAAACTCGAAGCGACCAACACGACGGCGCAGGTCACCGGGCCGGTCCTCGCCGGTTTTGCCCTGAAGGCTGTGGGCTATGCGTTCGCCATGGTGGCTGATGGACTCACCTTCTTCTTCTCCGCCGGACTCATGGCTCGCATCCGGACGCCGGAAGCAGTGCCCGCCACATCGGAGCGACGAGCCGTCACGACGGAGATTCGCGAGGGCCTCCACGTCGTGTTTCGGGACCGGCGACTCTGGTCGATCGCGGGCTGCACCGGGACTGCGAATCTATTCTCCGGCGCCTTGTTCGCCCTCTTCACGCTATATGCGGTCCGCGTCCTTGGCCTCGATGAGGTAGGAATCGGGACCATTGGCGGAATCGGAGGCATCGGAGGAATCCTCGGTGCCGTCACGGCGAACCGACTCGCGAATCGAATCGGCATCGGTCGCGCAATCGTCGTCGGCATTCTTGCGGGGTCGTTGAGTTCCTTCGGAGTCGTGTTGGCGACGCCGCAGTTTGCGTTTGTATTCCTTACCGCGATGGTGTTCGTGGGAGCCCTCGGGACCCTCTGGTACAACATCAATCAAGTCAGCCTGCGGCAATCCCTCGTCCCCGTTCGAATCCAAGGTCGGCTCAATGCGACGATGCGCTTCCTCGTCTGGGGCACGATCCCGATTGGGAGTCTCCTCGGAGGCGCTCTCGGGGAAGTCATCGGCGTGTACCCGGCGATCGTGCTCGCGGCGGTCGGCGGGTTACTGGCAGCCCCCTGGGTGTTCTTCTCCCCGGTCCGCTCGCTAAAAACGATTCCTCCGCCGACGTCGGATTGAGAAGAAGGCCGCGAGAAGTGAGCCCGGATTGGGATCAGATCGCAAGGACGGCCCCGATTGCGACGAGGGCCCCCAGCCCGACAAGGATCACGCCTATGACTCGAGAGAAAAACTCTGTCCGCAAGCCGAGTTTCTCCGTCAAGATTACGACCGAGATACCGCCCATCCAGAGGAGGCTCATCGACCCGGAGATGAAGAGGACGAGCATGAAGAGCCAGCAGCATCCGATGCAATACAGAGAGTGGCGAAGGCCCATGCGGATTGCGCCGATTCGGCCGGACCGCCAGTGCCGCATGACGAACGACATCGGCGACGTGCAGTGCGTCAGGCAGACTTCCTTCGTCCGCGTGACTTGCCAGAGGCCTGCCGCCACGAGCGTCACCGCCGACGCGAAGACGAACGGGCCGGTCGTCGTGCCCATGGCCCCGAGGAGCCCGAGCGCAATCAATCCCAAGACCGCTGCGACACCAAACGCGCCCCAGACGAGGAAATACGGCATGACGAACAGGGCAGTCGCGGCGTTGTCCGCAGGCTTTGTCGGCCGACCCGCCTCGAGCTGGGTCATTCCCCGGAAGGCAAGGATCATCGGCATCGCCGAGGGCAACATCATCGCGACCATCATGACGACCAGGAGGGCAAAGAAAAGCACGAGGTCGGACGATACGATCGTCGATGGAGCCATCAGTGCCATCAGGAAGCCCGAGGACGTCCACGTTGCATACCAAGCCGCGGCGACGACGAGGGCCACCGCGGCGGCAACCGGAATCGTGACTCGTCGGAGCAGAATCGCGGGGCCCTGGCGGGTCGCGCCTCCCATTCGACCCCCGGGTAAAGATCGTCGTGGCATGAATGTAAGGAACGGATGGCCGACGCGGAAACCATTCCGAGAACGGTTAAGTATCGGTCTTCGGATGCCCATCTCCGGGCCGGAGGTCTGGTCGATGCCAACGAAATGGAATATTGAGGCGGAGTACATCCAGAGTTGCAACTGCGCATGGGGATGCCCATGCAATTTCAACGCGCTGCCGACGACGGGCAGTTGCGAAGCACTCGTGTCGTGGCACATCCGGAAGGGGACGTTCGGGACGACCAAGCTGGACGGCACGACGTTCGCGTGGGGCCTCTGGTGGCCCCGGGCGATCCACATGGGAAACGGGACGGGCCGGGTGTACATCGACCCGAAGGCAAAACCCAACCAGCGAGAGGCAATCGAGAAGATCACGGGAGGGAAGGAGGGCGGCGGCGTGTTCACGGTCTTCCCCAGCACGCTCACGAAGACGCTCCCGACGAAGGCCACGAAGATTGATTTCAAATTCAAGGGAGTCGACAGCTCGTTCGCGGTCGAAGGGATCGGCGAAGTGCAGAGCGAGCACATTCGCAACCCGGTCACGGGCGCCCCGTTCGAAGGCTACATCCTCTTGCCCGACGGGATCAACATGAGGAAGTCGACCGTGACGAACATTCGGCGGTGGTCTCTCCGGGACGACGCCGCGGGCTGGGACATCGCCCATGAGAACGTCGCGGGCTTTGTGACGGTCCAGCGGTACAACGAAAAGGGACCGATCAAGACTGCGGCGTGAGCCGACCCCGCCGAATCGGAACCGGCCGGGTTATTCGGATCGAGCCCGGCGCTTCATCACGCCATGGGCCGCATCCACGATGTTCTCTGTTGTCAGCCCGTACTTCCGAAGCAGCTCGTCTGCTTCTCCGCTCTCGCCGAACACATCCTGAACGCCGACGTATGCCATCGGGACGGGATGGTTCGCCGCGATGGCGGTCGCGATCGCGCCACCGATCCCATGGACGACCGTGTGTTCTTCCGCCGTCACGATCCCCCCGGTCTCCCGCGCCGCGCGGTCGATCGTCGCGACATCGAGCGGCTTGACGGTTGACAAGTTGATCACCCGCGCCTTGATCCCGGCCCGCTTGAGCGCCTCCGCGGCCTCGAGACAACGGGCCACCATGAGGCCGCAGCCGATCAGCGCGATGTCGGATCCGTCCCGCAGGACGCGCGCCTTTCCGATCACGAACTCGTCCTCCATCGACGTAATGGTCGGCACATTCGTGCGCGAGAAACGGCAGTAGACCGGCCCCTTCATCGCCGCGGCGGCCGCAACGCACTTCCCCGTCTCGGGACCGTCCGCGGGGACGAGCACCGTCATGCGCGGGATGCCGCGCATCAGGCCGAGGTCCTCGTTGATCTGGTGTGTCGCCCCATCCGGGCCGACCGTGAGACCGGCATGGGAGCAGAACACCTTCACGTTCAAGTTCGTGTACGCGACGTTCTGGCGGATGATGTTGTACGTATGCGCGGAACCGAACACGGAATACGTCGTCGCGAAGGGGATTTTCCCAGCGGCGGCGAGGCCGGCGGCCACGGAGATCATGTTCGGCTCGGCGATCCCGAGCTGGAAGAAGCGGTCCGCGAAGGCTTTCCCGAATTCGATCGACTTCAAGGACTCCGTCGTGTCCGCGCCCACCACGACGACGTTGGGGTTCCGCCGTCCGAGTTCCACCAGGGCTCGCCCGAAGTACGTCCGCTGGCTCTCCATCTTCCAAGGGCCCGCGGTCACGGCCAGATCGACGCCTCCTGGGCCTCGAGCTCCGCGAGGGCGAGCTTCAACTCCTCATCGCTCGTCGCGGCGCCGTGATACTTGATCTTGTTCTCCATGAAGGACACGCCTTTGCCTTTCACCGTGCGGGAGATGACCGCCGTGGGCCGGCCTCTCGTGCGGTGGGCCTCCTCAATCGCCGCGAGGATCTGGCGGAAGTCGTGTCCGTCGATCGTCAGGACGTGCCAGTTGAACGCCTCCCATTTCTCCGCGAGCGGCTCCAGGGGCATGATGTCCTCCGTGCGGCCCTCTTGCTGGATCCCGTTCCGATCGATGAACGCGGTGAGGTTATCGAGGCCGTACTTCGACGAGGCCATCGCCGCCTCCCACGTCTGCCCGACATCCTGTTCCCCGTCCCCGAGGATGCAGTACACCCGCCACGGCTTGTGGTCCATCCGGGCCGCGAGGGCCAGTCCGACGGAGAAGGAGAGGCCTTGGCCCTCCGCGCCCGCGGCGTTCTCGACGCCGGGCGTCGTCCCGAGTTCCGGATGCCCCTGGAGGCGGCTGTTCAGCTTGCGGAAGGTCAGCAGCTCGTCGACGGGGAAGAAGCCGCGCTCGGCCAAGGCGGCGTACCATACGGGACACGCGTGGCCCTTGCTGAGGACGAATCGATCCCGATCGGGCCACGTCGGATTCTTCGGATCGACGCGGAGCACATGAAAGTACAAGGCCGTGACGATGTCCGCGGCGGACATGGAGCCGCCCGGATGGCCGCTTTGCGCGTTGTGTGTCATCCGGATGATGTGCTTCCGGAGGGTCACGGCCTTCTTCTTGAGGGTCGCGATGAGCTCCTCGGAAACGTCGACCGTGGCCTGCCCCGCCCCGTCTCTGGCCTGAGACGGCGGGGACATGCCGGGCGCATCTTAAGGGCTTTGTCGCGGGTCAACGCGGGTTCTTCGCGGCCCGCACCCGAGACCATGCAAACGCAACGACAGCCCACAGCAAGATCACCAAAACGACCGCCAGCGCAGTCCCCAACCCATACATCGCGAAGCTCACGAAAAGAAGTACAGCACCGAAAGTGAGGATCCACGACCAGCTTAGGATCAGCGGCTCAAGGGTCCATCGATTCATCTTCCACGGAGTCCGGAGCTCGCTGGGCGATCGGGATGCCATCAACGGCACATGGCCCGTTACAGGATGAAGCCTTGTGGCTCGCAAAGCGGCCGACTAATCGAAAATCGTCCTCGCCGCCTCGCTCGGCTACAATATGACTATCCGGATGAAGAGCTATTGAATTCGAAAGTCATCGCCTGAGTAATTCGTCCGAATGCTACTCACTCAAATCCGCCGCGAGATGTTATCAGTTCTAAACATGTTCGATGCACTCACGCGGATGTTCTACGTCCGTCTAATAATTCCCTTATAGTCTGGGCGTTCTTCGCGGGCTTCGCTACAGGAGGAACGGGATGCGCATCAGACCTCTTGGCTTGGTCGCCATCACCGTCGCGCTGGTTGGCATCGCAATCGCGGCGGTTGCCTTCGGCCCGGCGGACCTCGCAAAGTTGGGCTCTCCATCGGGCCCGAAGACGCCACAGACGCGACGTGGGGAAGCCCGTCCCTCACCGGAGCGCTGACCCGAACGGTCGTGTCCGCGGACAACTCCGAATACAACGTCACGATGCAGGGCTCGTTCCACCTCGGGAGCGTGTTCGATGCGGCCCGAGATGCGGGAGAGACGAACTCGTCGACCTTGATGCTGTTTCGACCGGTGATGGAGAACGCGACCGTGGACGGGTATGCGTTGTACCGCGCTTCCGATCTCGCGGAGCTTAAAGAGGTCCGGACGGTCCATCTGAAGAGTTCGCTCTGGACGGACCGTGGTTGGTTCAATACGTCGTACACCGCGACGGTCCAGACGACCTATGAGCCCGCGCTCGACATCTGGGCTTTCCCGATCGCCGAGAACGAGACCTGGAACGTCTCGAGCAACGCAACGATCCACGCGATGATCGAGTGGCGCTTCGACGGGCCGAACGAATCGTTCGGGTTCAAACACATGTTCAACGCGACGGCGCCGATCCG
Organism: Methanobacteriota archaeon; assembly: GCA_005879015.1. Taxonomy (GTDB): domain Archaea; phylum Thermoplasmatota; class Thermoplasmata; order RBG-16-68-12; family RBG-16-68-12; genus RBG-16-68-12. The sequence goes on along the minus strand of VBMC01000024.1, from coordinate 387 downwards.
GCTGATGCTTCATTCCGGCGAGCTGGAGAAGGTGACGACACCCGCGGGAACATTCTCTGCGATCCCGGTCCGCGTCGCCCTGCCGACGTCGTCCTCCCTGTGGCGGTCGCCGCGGGGAGGGAAATCTTATTCCACGCGCGTCCGTTGCGCCGCTCGATGCCCATCAAGATCGCGCCCTCGATCCTGTCCGCGCGGTTCGACCGCCTGGGGGACCAAGTGCGCGAAGCCGCCGAGGCCGGGGCGGACATGCTCCACATCGACGTCATGGATGGCCACTTTGTCCCCAACCTGACGATGGGACCTGCGATCGTCAAGTCGATCCGGGCACTGACCAAGGTCCCCTTCGACACCCATTTGATGGTCACGCATCCGCAAGATTTCGTGCAG
>VBMC01000264.1 GCA_005879015.1 Methanobacteriota archaeon | reverse complement strand
GGTCCCTCGAGGCCGGTCGCTCTTACCAACCCCGAGCTGATCGTAGAAGACAATCCGATAGCCGAATCGGGTGAGGGCCGCGAGGCACGTCAGGTATCCGTGGGGCACGCCCGGCCCGCCATGGAGGCAAAGGACCGTTCCGCGGTCCGGCGCGCCGAAGGACTCCCAGAACAGGCGGTAACCGACGACGGGGACTTTCCCTTTCGCCGCCGGTCTCGGTTCCCCCATGGGTTCAGAAATGCGCATCCGCTCCGGCAAGCTATACTTTTCCGCGGGCTTCGGAGGACTCACTTGATCGCAAATCGAAGGAGCGCGGCGACGCCACCGAGGGCTTCGAGCTTTTGTCCCGCCTCGTGGTGCCGGCTCACGAGGACGACGGTCCCGCGGGCGGACTCGACCGTCCGCATGACGTCCTCGATCCCGGGATTTCGGACGACCGCGTCGCTCACCAGGAGGGTCTCGATCGCCCCTGCATCCGCCGCCTCCTGCACCTCCGCCGGTCCATAGGCGTTCGGACGGTCGGTCGCGAGCGCCTCCAACAGTTTCTCGACGAGCGCCGTCTCGTATCCGACGCGGCTCTCGCCGAACACCTTCGCACCGACGCCGGCCTTCAGCGCTTCCTGGATCCCTTGCATACCCGCGTGGGCGGTCCCGTGCATGTGCACCTTCGCCGCGAGGACGGGATCGCGGGCCTTGAGGAATTCGACGAACGCCTCGCGGGTGAAGCCAGGCCCCACGACGACCAAGGCCTCCCCGATCTCCGTCGTTCGGAGGGAATTCAGGATGTCCTCCAGAAAGACGGACCGCGCGTCCCCCGACGGGAACATCTTTCCGTGGCCCGGGGCTCGGATTGACGCGAGCTCCCGCACGCCATACTGACGCAATTGTGCGATGAGGGCCTCCTCATCGTCGAGGGCGAGGAAGGCCACGAGCGGTTTCTGAGCCGCGGCGACGGCCTCATCGATCCGGTGGAGTTCGTGGACTCTCCAGGTCTTGATGATCGAAAGCACGTCCTCCACGCCGAGGTTCAGCGTGTGATGCCGACCGAGGTCCTGCGGTCCCTCGACGATGACGCCCGTAATTCGGAGGCGGTCGGAAAATGCCTGGAACTCGACTCCCTCGACGCGGATCGTCAGCGTGACGCGGACCTTCTCCCCTCGCTCCGGTCGGACCTTGTCCGACTTTACCTCCTCCCGTCGGGTCGTGGAGGCGCGAACCAGGTCCCCGGGAAGCAGGAGGTTGTGGAGGTGCCAAAGGTCATCGGGATTCTCCACGCGCATCTTGATCTCCCCCGTCTTCGGGTCGCGGTGGAGGACGCGCATCGGATCCGGGCCATGGAGGGAGACCGTATTTCTGCGTATCGCGGTCGGCCTGGCCGTGTTAACATGTTAAGCATTCGGGCGATGGCTCTTTGCTTCCGAGAATCGAACCTTGATGATGCTCCTGTCGTACGATGTCGCCGGTGCCTCGCGGTCGCTTTCGGTACGGGTCGCCCATCTGATCTTCGGGCGCTCCGACACGAAAAGGGCAACCTCCGTCCCGTACGTCGCTCGTCCAGGTGTCGTGTGGATTGGCCAGTCGGTCCTGCTGATGCCGTCGTCCCTCGCTCACGATCTCGCGAACAGCCTGCGAGGCCTAGGGGCGTCCGTCACGATCGCTCTCGTCGCGATCTCGGTGGATGAACTGGAGGCCTTCCGGCGGCGGGGGCGGCCGAGCCCTCGTCGTGTTAGCAAGCTACCGCCAGCATGAGGGAGGCCCGGGGGATTTCCACCGTCAGTCTTATCGTGCCGAAACGCTTGATTCCACCGTGGACCAAGACCGGTTCCTGTTCCGCGCGGGCCGGGAGGGGTACACCTACCCAGAGCTCCTTCAGATCCGATCCGGGGCCGCTGCCCAAATCCTCATGCCTTCGGAACAAGCGAAACGCCGCACGCGGATCGTCTCCACCTTCATCGCCTTGGCCTACGTCTTCGTCGTGGGTCCCCTTATCGGACTCTTAGCGGCCTTTAGCGGGTTCCCGATCGTGGCTCCCATCGTCGCCGTGGTCGGTTTCTTCGTCGGGCTCATTGGAATCCTCGTGTGGTGGGATCGCATGAGCTTGCCGCTCCTGGCAGAGAACCCGAGATCGATCCGCGACATCGAGCTCCTCGGTGTCCAGTCGTTCGGCACCTTCCAGGAAATTCGCGCCCGCGCGCAAGGCGAAGAGCTCCGAATTGCGGTGTCAGGATCCCGAGGGCGACTCGAGGAAGCCACGCGGAAGGCGGGCTTCGTCTTCCCCTCCGCGTAAGCATGCTAACGACGCCGGTGCGAACCGCGAAAGCCCGACGGATGGCCGGATCTACTTGATCACGCCGTAGCCGATGAGCCGCCACTTCCCCCCGATCCGACGGGACACGGCGACCCGCTGCCCCAGTTCCGCAACGACGGGGATCTTGAGGGCCATGTCCGCGCGGTTCTCCCGCGCCGAGGTGACCACGCCGACCGTCGTGGCGGTCCCGACGGACACCATGAGCGGCTCCGACGTCTTGATCCCCTCCACGGGGAGGTCCTCCGCGACGCCGACGACCCGCTCCAGGAGGTTCACCTCGACGGACATCTTCAGCAGGACCTCGGGCAAGGTTCCCGGAGGACCCACGACCCGACCGACCAGGCCGTCCGCCTTCGTCAGGACGGGATCCAGGTTCGTCCCGATCGCGATGAGCCCGCCTGGTCGGACCTCCTTCCGGGCCGCGCCGCCGCTCTGGAGAGAGCGGACCGTCGTCGTGAGGTTCTTCCACTCCGTCCGGTTGCCGACCGTCACCTGCCGCCCCGGGGAAATCTCGATCTCCTCCCCGACCTTCGTCTTGCCTTGCATCAGGCTGCCGCCGAGGACGCCCCCGACGATCTTCTCCGGCGGGATCCCAGGCTGGTTCACGTCGAAGGACCGCGCGACGTACATCTTCGCGGGCTTCGATTCCTCGCGCGGCCTCGTCGGGATCACCTTCTGGATCATCATCAGCAGGACGTCCAGGTTCACATCGTGGTGGGCGCTCACGGGGACGATCGGCGAGCCTTCGGCGACGGTCCCCTTGACGAACGCCTGAATCTGCTTGTAGTTCTCCTCGGCCTGCTTCGGGTCGACGATGTCGATCTTGTTCTGCACGATCACGATCTTGTTGACGCCGATGATCCCGAGGGCCATCAGATGCTCCTTCGTCTGGGGCTGCGGGACATCCTCGTTCGCCGCGATCACGAGGAGGGCGCCGTCCATGATCGCCGCGCCGCTCAGCATCGTCGCCATGAGCGTCTCATGCCCCGGGGAATCGACGAAGGACACGATCCGCTGGAGCTCCCCCTTCACGTTGTGGGTCTTGCAGATCTCTGTGTTCTGGTATGCGGCGGGCTCGTCGTCCTTCGGACACTTGTAGATCGCCATGTCCGCGTAGCCGAGGCGGATCGAGATGCCCCTCTTGATCTCCTCGCTGTGCCGGTCCGTCCGCTCCCCGGTGAGCCGCTCCGTCAACGTGGACTTCCCATGATCCACGTG
>VBMC01000271.1 GCA_005879015.1 Methanobacteriota archaeon | reverse complement strand
CCGGGGTCTTCGTTCCCGATCCGATCGCGACCATCCTCCTGACGGTCCTGTCCGCGTTCTTCCTCGTCGGTAGCGTGCTGCTCCTTCTCCGAAACCGGAATAGCGCGAAGCGTCCGCCGAAAGCCTTCTCCTGGTCGGCGATCCTGGCACGCGCCCTCGGGATGACCCTGTTGATTGCCCTCCTCGTCGGGTGGCCCAAGGCGATCCAGGCGGCCCGGGAGCGGGTGGGGACGCAAACGAACGCGACGGCCGCGGACACGGGGGCCTTCACGACCGTCTGGCCCGCCGCTTCGGGCTGGCCCGTCGAGCTATTCTTGATCGCCGCCGTCCTGGCCGCGCTCGCTTGGCTCGTGGTCCTTCTCCGGCGGTCCCGTCGCCCGGACCCGGAGTGGGGGGCCGAGTTCCCGATTCCCATCGAGCGTCAGGCGGCCGTCGTCGCGGTCCGAGCGACCATCCACGACCTCGAGGAGGGCGGAGCCGTCCGCACGGCGATCCTCGCCTGCTTCGAGCGGTTCTGCGCTCTCCTCGGGTCCCGCGGGATCACGGACCAGGACGCCCTCACGCCCCACGAGCTCGAGGGGCTCGCGGTCGACCGGTTGCGGGTGTCCCGGGAGGCGTCGGGAATCCTCACGTCCCTCTTTGAAGAGGCGCGATACAGCGAGCACCCGCTCGGCGAACGGGACCGGGCGCGCGCGATCGAGAGCCTCGGGCAGATCCAGGCGGCGCTGGAGGCGTGAGGTGCGGTCGCGCGATGGTTCCGCGAGCGCGGATGCTCTTTCGTCGATCCGAGACCGCGTCGTCCGCCTTCCGCTCTCCAGCGCGGCCCTCATCTCCCTGGCCGCCGTCGTCGTGATGGTCTTCGTATATTACGCTCAATTCAGCGGATCCCTCCAGTGGGGCCTGGGCCTCGCCTTCCTCGGGCTCCTCGCGGTCCTCGTCTGGCGTCAGGTCTTCCGCGGGACGTCGGAACCGGCCCCGCTCGTTCCCCCGGCCTCGCCTGCGGTGTACGAACCCGGAGAGCTGGAAACCGTAGCCGCGTCCGTCCGCCGAGCGGCCCGAGGGCTGCGGTACAGCCAGGTCCTCGTGACCTCACGGGCTCGGGCCGCCTTCCTTGAACACGCGCGACTGTCCTTCGGCCTCACGCCGGCCGGGATGTACGCGGTGCAGCAGGAGCCGGGCGCCCTCCTTCGGGTGTTCGGGGATCCCGTCCTCGCCGAATTCCTCCACGTCCGCGCGGGCGACCTCGACGGCCGATACGCATGGGTGCGCCGGGCCCGCGAACGGGGCGGGTTCACCCACGAGTTCCAGGACGTGCTCGCGCGCATGGAGGCCTGGCGGTGAACCTCGCGTCCGTGGCCGCGGTCAGCGGATCCCTCCTCGACGCCGTGGAAGCCGTGATCGTCGGCAAGAGGCCCGTCCTCGAACGGGTGCTCTGGGCGATCCTCGGCGATGGACACCTCCTGATCGAGGACGTGCCGGGCCTGGCGAAGACGCTGATTGCGAAGTCCTTCGCGGCGGGCCTCGGCCTCTCCTTCCGGAGGATCCAGTTCACCCCGGACCTCCTGCCCGCGGACATCACGGGCACCTACGTGTACGACCGCAAGACGAGCGACTTCGTCCTCCGCCGCGGTCCGATCTTCACACAACTGCTCCTGGCCGACGAGATCAACCGCGCCCCCCCGAAGACGCAGTCCGCCTTGCTCGAGGCGATGCAGGAACGGCAGGCGACCCTCGAGGGCGAGACGTTCCCCCTCGACCGGCCGTTCTTCGTCATCGCGACGCAGAATCCGATCGAACACGAAGGCACCTACCCGCTGCCGGAGGCCCAGGTGGACCGGTTCCTCCTTCGGATTGAGGTCGGCTATCCGACGCGGGAACAGGAGGTCGAGGTCCTCGAACGCCGGCGGAAGCGCCGGTCGGACGACGCAACGATCGAAGCGGTGACGACGCCGGACCAGGTGCGCGCCTTGCAGGCCGCGATCGAGGACGTCTTGAAGGTCTCTCGTGCGCGCGCCGCAATGGCCGGCCGTGACTTCGTGACCCCGGACGACGTGAAGACCGTCGCCGGGCCGGCCCTCGCCCATCGGCTCATCCTGAAGCCGGATCCCTGGATCCGCGGGGTCCGGACCGCGACCGTGCTCGCGGACGTCCTGGCGCAGGTCCCAGTCCCGAAGGTGTCGTGACATGCGGACGCCGCTGTCGAGCGGCCTTGCCGCGGCCTCGATGGGTCTATTGTTGCTCGGCCTCGTGCTCCGGAGCTGGCAGGTCCTGCTCCTCGCCATGCCTCCCATGATCGTCCTCGCCCTCGGGTCCCTCGCGCCACCCCCGAGGCCCCGCATCGTCGGCCTGCGGTCGCTCTCGACCGACCGGACGGACGCGGGCCGCTATGTGGACGTGGAACTGGTCGTCCGGAACGAGGGCCCGTCCCTCGACCTGGTCGAGATCGCGGACGTCCTCCCGCGGGAGTTCGCGGTGATCCGAGGAACGAACCATGCGGTCGTGTCCCTGGAGAAGGAAGGCACCTTCCGACTCGCATACCGGATCCGCTCCCCCGTAAAGGGCGACTTCGTCCTGGGGCCGGTCCGCGCCCGGTCGTTCGATCCGCTCGCCCTCGCGGCCCAGGATGTGGTCCTCGACGTGCGGTCACCGCTCGTCGTCGCCCCCGCGATGGAGGACCTGCGCCGCGCCGCGCTCCAGCCGCGGCGGACCCGCCCGTGGTTCGGGCAGGTCGCTTCCCGTCGGATCGGTCCGGGCACCGAGTTCTGGGGCGTCCGGGAGTACGTCGCGGGGGACGAAGTGCGCCGCATCAATTGGAAGGCGTCCGCGCGCCTCGAGCGACTCTTCACGAACGAGTACGAGGGGGAGCGCTCGGGGGACGTGGTCATCGTGGTCGACGCGCGGCGCGAGTCGTCCGTGGGCACGGAGGCGGACAATCCGGTCGAACACGCGGTCCGGGCGGCCCTCGGGATCGCGGACCGCGTCCTCGCGACGAAGAACCGGGTCGGCCTGATCGTGTACCGCCAGGTGATCGACTGGGTCCCGCTCGCCTTCGGACGGAAGCAGCTCTACCGGATCCTGGACCACCTGGTCCACGTGAAGCCGGGAGGGGAGTGGCGCTTCTCCCACGTGGGTCTCGTCCTCTCGCGGTTCTTCCCGCGGGACTGCCTCATCGTCCTAATCACGCCGCTGCAGGACCGGGACGCGCTCACCGGGGTGATCGAACTCGCGGCCCGGGTCGCCCAACTGCGGCGCGTCGCCCAGGTCGTCGACTGGGATCCGGCGACGCCCCTCGCGCTCGCCCTCCGGAGGATGACCGCGTGGCCACGTCGCGCCTGATGTCTCCCGGGTTGCGGTGGACGCCCTTCGCGGTCCTGGCCCTCCTCGAAAGCTGGGTCGCCTGGGACCTCCTCGCCGTCCCCGACCGCCGTTGGA
>VBMC01000269.1 GCA_005879015.1 Methanobacteriota archaeon | reverse complement strand
CGTCTTGCGGCATTTCCCGGAACGATACGGCCTCGAGATGGACGCCCACGGATGGGTGGACCTTCGGGACTTCCTCACGGCGGTGCAGATCCGGAATCGCCGGTTCCGGTTCCTCCGACAGCACCACGTCGTCGGCTTGATCGAGACAGACCCGAAGGGCCGCTACCAGTTCGACGACGGCAAGATCCGCGCGACGTACGGGCACTCGAAGGACCTCGATTTGGACTTGCCGACGGACGGCATCCCGGACGTCCTGTTCTATCCGACGACGGAGGAGGAGAGCCATCTGCTGATGGAGGCGGGATTGCGCCCGTCGGACCGGAAGATGGTCCACCTGAGCGCGACGTTCGAAGCCGCCCTCGAAGCCGGTCGGGTCCGAATCGCGCAGCCCCTCATCCTCGAGATCGATGCGAAGACGGCGCGGGAATCCGGCGTCGTGATCCACAGGGCCGGCAAGACGGTGTACACGTCGAAGGAAATCCCGAACGAGTTCCTCCGCCGCTCGACGCACGTCGAGGAAGAGCTCTCGCCGGATCCTCCGAAAGAGTCCCAGGAATGAGTTGTCGGATTCCCTCCCGGAGATCGGCCTCCCATACGTTTATCAAGACCTTTCCGATATGGCGCATTCGGATGGGTCAGACATGCCGTCGGCATTCGATTTGATCGGTCACAATCCGGCTCTGCAAGAGCATTGGATCCGTCGGTTCATCGCCTTCTTGTTCGACGCCGTCGTGGTCATCGTCGTCGGATTGTTCTTCGCCATCCCGCTCTCGTTCCTCACGTGGGCCTGGTGGTTCATTCTGCTCTTCTGGGGGACGATCTGGTTCGTCTACTCGGTCCTGCTCGAGACGATTTTCGCCGGCACGATCGGCAAGAAAATCCTC
>VBMC01000023.1 GCA_005879015.1 Methanobacteriota archaeon | reverse complement strand
CGAAGACGATGTTCGGTCCTTTCCCGCCGAGTTCCAGGAGGGGTTTCTTCAGCGTGTCGGCTCCGGCCCGGATGATATCCTGTCCCACCTCGACGGATCCGGTGAAGCAGATCTTCGCGACATCCGGATGGCGGGCGAGCCTCGCTCCGGCCACCGAGCCTTTTCCGGGAACGACATTGATTGTCCCCGGAGGAAAGCCCGCGTCGGCGGAGAGCCGGGCCACCTCGATGGCGCTCATCGGCGTGTATTCGGCCGGTTTCAGGACGACCGTGTTCCCCGCGGCGAGGGCCGGGGCGATGTTCCAGGCGACGAACATGAGGGGAAAATTCCAGGGGACGATCTGGCCGACGACGCCGAGCGGCTCCCGCAAGGTGTAGTTCAGAACTCCCTTGAACGAGGACGGGATCACGTCGCCCTGGACCTTCGTCGCCATGCCTCCGAAATATTCGAACCAGTCGACGGTCCGCACGAGGTCGAATCGACGCACGTCGCGGATCGGATGGCCGGAGTTCCTCGCCTCGACCTGGGCCAGGGCCTCCCCGTGCTCCTGGATCATCCGCGCGAGCTTCAGCAGGAGCCGTCCGCGGTCCTTCGGCGCGAGAGCGCTCCAAGGTCCGTCGAAGGCTTCCCGCGCCGCGTCGACGGCCGCGTCGACGTCGGCCGTCCCCGCTTCCGCGACCTTCGCGTAGACCTCGTCGGTGTGCGGATCGTAGACCGGAAAGGTCTTGCCCGAGGAAGACGGGACGAATCCGCCGCGAATGAAGAGGCCCCGACTCTCGACGTCGGTCATGGAGGCTGACACAGGGAAGCCGATGGTAAAGAGGTTGCGTCGATCCGGAGCGCGGAGCCGTGGCCGCGGTCGTTGGAGCCCGATGAGCCACGCCCTCGGTGCTAGGAGGCCGCCCGCCTTCCGAAAGGTTATATAATATAGCCAGCCGTCCCCGCCCGGGGGAGGCCATGGAAGAGTCGGACTCCGGCTTTAAGTATCTGATTGGCAGGAACGCGGGGAAGAGCGCGGTGATCTCCGCGTTCATCGCGACGCATGTGGCCACGATGGCGGGGCTCTGGTTCGACGGGGCGCGATTGCCCAAGTTCGATTTCAACAACCTGAACGGATATCTTGTTTTGGGCCTGGGCTACGGATTCGCGAACCCCGCCATCAATTTCGCCATCGGAGGGATCATCCATTACACCAGTGGAATCATCTGGGGCGTCATCTTCGCGCTCATCTTCCATCCCGCGATCGGGCGCTTTGTTAAACCACTTCGAGCGCTGACGCCGATAAACAACTATGTGAAGGGCGTCATCTGGGGCGTCGTACTGTGGATTATTAGCTCGGCCTTCTGGATGCCCCTCTTAATCGGACCGCTGTTGGGCCCGTTCTTGACCGCGCCGCCGCCGTCCGGACTCGGAGCTCCGTGCGGAGTCGGTCCGTTCCTATCGTGTTTCGCTTTCTATGGGATCCAAGCAAATCTCACGAACTTGCTCTGGCACACAATCTACGGAGTGAACCTCGGCCTGCTGTTCTCACCCACGCTCGTAAGCGGCTCGCGGAGCACATGGAGATCAAGCGCCGGGGTCGGAGTGAGGTGATCTCATGGAAACGAAAGCTCCGCTGGTTGCCGCGGGAGTCCTCCTCGTCGGGCTCGTCCTCCTTGCGCTTGGGGCGGTAATCGAACCGCCGCGACCTCAGATCAGCCAAAACGGCGAATCGTTGATCGCCCTCGGATTGACGTTCATCATATTCGGGGTGGGCTTCTTCCTCGCATGGGCGAATCCAACGCAGTAGTTGCCGCCCGCAACGAAGCCGCCACCAAGCCGCCTAGGGCTCCTCTGGAAGGAAGTGGTCGAAAACCAAGGGCTGGGCTCGAGTCGCCCGAGGACGCGCTCGGGGCCGCAATCCCGGATCGGAGGCCCGCTCCAGGAACGTGGACGCGAACTGGGCCGCGAGCTGGTCGCCCGCCTCGAGGTCGTCCTCCAAGCGATGCACGGAATCCGAGATCGGAGCGAGGCTGAACGCCTCTCCACCGATCACGACCGTCGTGAGCCGGATGTTGTGGCGTCCCTTCGCCTCGAGGAATCGACGGACGAACGCTTCGGGCAACGGACACAGACCGTCGGAGACGAACAGGAGGTCATTGCCGGATGCCTCGTGTCCCGCCAGGATCGTGTCGAGCACGTGGGAGAGAGGTTTCTGGAAATCCGTCCCGCCTCCGAGGAAGTACGATGCCACATCGAGCACCTTCTCGAGCCGTATCGGTCCCTTGTCGCGAGGATCGAGCGGCACGACCCGCAGAGGATCCGCCGCATCGCCGAACAGGACGATCTCGACCGATCGACCGTGCTCTAAGGCCATGTGGGCGAGCGCCAGCGCCGAGGCCTTGGCCCACACCTCTTTCTCGCCCGACATGCTGCCCGAATTGTCGAGGCAGAGGTACACGGGTCGTGGCCGTTCGTGGCGCTGCCACAGTTCGTACGTCAGGAGTTGGTGCTGCACGACCTTCGAGTAGAACAGGTCCTCCCGCTCCCGCATCGCGAAGTTCGCGAGTTCCGCCGCGAGCGCCCGCGCGACCTCGCCGCCCTGGACGAAGTCGACGACCTCCTCGCTCGCGAGGAGGGCCTTCGCCTCCCGATCCGCCAGACCCATCCGACGATAGCGGCCGAACAAGCGGGCGATCCGCCGGAGCCGCGGATTCCGGACCAGATTCCGCATCAGCTGGAGTTTCATCCCCGGGGGTAGGCGCGTCTCCTCTCCAGGTCCCGCCGACCAGGCGGCGACGAGTTCGACGGCGCCCTCGAGGTCCTCCCGGACATCGCGCAAGACCTCTCGGAGGCGTTCGGTGGAGGCCTCCGCTGCGGTCGCGTCCTCGGGAGACGTCCCGGCTTCAGGAGTCGGGGCGCGCTCCTTCTCAGGTCCCGCGGCGGGCTTGATCAAGAGGAGGTCCAGGACGAGCTCCGTGGCCAACGCGGTCTCCGCGGACTTCAGCCTCGTCCACGCGCGAAGCTTCTCATGCTCGCGCAGTCCGAGGGCGCGATCCAGGAGGTCCCGGTGACCGCGGCGCTCTTCGATCACTTGGTCGGCCGGCAGAAGCTTCACGAAATATTTGTAGAACGAACAGAACAGGTCGAAGGCGAGGTCTTTCGTCCCCGGGTCCGTCGACGTTTCCAGGAGGAGCCGGAGGCCCGGGGCCCGCGGCAGCACCTCCTCGAAGGCTTCCCGATCGAACGGGTCATGCACCAACGCGCTGCGGGACAACGTCGGCCCGGGAGGTCCGAAGACCGCCGCCATGGATCTACCCATTCTCCAGGTAGTCGCGTTTCACCTGGGCCTCGTACCGATCCGTCTCGCCGAGCAGGAAATCGATCTGGGAGGTCTCGGCCTTCCGCCGCTGCATCCGGTCGCGAAATCCCTGGAGTTCCGCCTTTGCGGTCCGCAGCTTGCTCAGGAATTCGACCGCGGCCATCGTCCGATCCCGCTCCCCTTCGAGGCTTTGCAGGTTCTTCAGCGCCACCTGAAGCGCATCCGCGATCTCCCGGGCCCGTTTCTCCTGAGGGTTCGCGATGTCGAGAACGAATCCCCGCACCATCGGCTCGCTCGAGGGATCGTCCCACAGAATGTTGGCGAGGACCGCGAGGTCGTCCTCGACCGCGTACGTCCGCCCATGGAGCCACGCCTTCGCGCGGACGATCGTGAGGCTCTCCTTGTACCGCCGGTCGGACAGGTTGAGGCCCTCTGCCCCGAGACGCCGCCGGATCTTTGCGATGGACTCGAGGAGCGGTCGGTCCAGCTCGACCGCGGCCACCGCCTCGCGGGCATCGTGGATCTCGTCCAAGGTAAGCCGCGTCTTCAGGTCGGGAGCGCGGGCGTCCGTCATCATCTCGAGCAGGTGGCCGTCTTCCGCGATGTACTTCACCTGGTATCGAAGGAGGAAGCGGTCGTACAGCGCGGACAGCGCCTCTTCCTGCGGCAGCTCGGCGGACGCCCCCATGAGCGTCTCGAGGGGACACTGCAGGACCTCGCCGTCGTTGTAGAACAGACGTTCGTTGATCAGGGCGAGAAGGCTGTTCAGGATCGAACTGTTCGCCTTCCAGATCTCGTCGAGGAACGCGAAGTTCGCCTCCGGCAGGTAGCCGCGGGTGAGCCGCGAAAACCGGTCCTTCTTCAAGGCCGAGATGGACACCGGGCCGAACAGTTCGTCGGGAAGGGTGAAGCGCGTCATCAGCCGTTCGAAGTACGTCGCGCCATCGATCGCCCCTGCGAGCATGCGGATCATCATGCTCTTCGCCGCGCCCTTCGGACCGACGAGGAGCAGGTGCTGCCGCGACAAGAGGGCGAGGAGCAATCCCTCGAGTTCGTCGTGGCGTTCGAAGAGGTGCTCCTCCATCTCCGTCTGAAGGGCCTGGAACCGCGAGGGTTGGACCATGGTCCGATGCGATAAGGTTCCGTGCGCCTCAAATCCCTTTCGCCAACGCACGGGTCGAGGGACTAGTGGCTTCCCATCGCTCGGATCTCCGCGAGGCTGGCGGTCCGCGATCGCGCTAAGTCTTCCGCGGCCCGAGCGTAGTAGGCCTCGCATCGCAGAGCGGCCTCCGATCGGGCGCGTGGCGATTCGACCGGGCCGATGTACTCCTTGACCTGGACGCGAGACCCGGCTCGCGCCTCGTAGTGCCAGAAGTACAGATACCGCTTCCCACGAACCGTGTGCGTGTACACGCCACAGCCGACTTGCATGCCTCCTGTGATGGCGTTATAGTTATTTAACTATAACTGCGAGGCGCGCGAATCCGCGGTCGCCCGGCATCAGAGGGGCGCGGAGTCCGCTAGGAGCGATTCGAACGTCCGTTGATCCCCCGACCGATCGAGTTGATTCAGGACCTCGAAATACCGCGGGCGGTCGTTCGCCCGGAGGAACATGCACGCGAGGAGCAGCCGCCGTCCCACGGTGAAGGCCCTCGTCGCTCGGCCGTCCTCGATCACATAGGACTCGTGGCCGGTCGTCTCATAGGCGGAGATGCAGCCCTCGACCGCCAGCAAGAGGCTCGGTTTCCGGGAGATGGGTTCCCGCACTTTCCCTCGGTCGGCGAGATGCACATAGACCGCATATCGATTCACGAGGGGACTCGGCATCGGCGGTCCTGAGGTCCGAACGGGGCGCCTACGACAGTCCGAATTCTTGCAGCGGCGTCGTGGGGGTCTTGCCGAGGCGGATCAGCTCCGGCAGCTCGGGATTGCCGTTCTCCCAGACGAGGAGCATGGACCGCTCCGGGGCCCACAGGTTGTGGGAGATGTCCGCGGGCATCGCGCAACAGTCGCCCGGCTTCATGTGCAGGTAGGCCCGCAGGACGCCCGTGTCGCGGTCCCGGATCTCCATCGAGATCTGGCCGTTCAGGAGCAGGAACCATTCCACGCGGTCGTTCCCGTGCGTGATCGGCAGGATGTACTCCTCCGTGGTCGGGCAGAAAAGGCTGTATTCCACGGCCGACACGATCTCCGGATTCCAGGTCACGTCGTTGCGGGCCAAGTAGTCGTACAGGTTCAGCAGGCCGAACCGCTCCTTGAATTCCGGCTTGATCTTCATCTCGCCGTCCTTGCCTTGGAGTCCTTTGAACGCCTCGTTCACCGGATGGGTCGCGTCCGTCCGCGGCTCCTTGATCATCGTCTTCGTCACGATGCGCTTGCGGAAAATCGCCGGGTGGGGACCACCGCGCTTCCGGCCGAACGGGCTCCCGGTCTCCCGCGGAGCGGCCCACGGATTGAAGTCCGGCGGGACCCAGTCCTCCAGGATCGCCTTGAGCGTCGCGCTGATCCGTTCGTTCGGGAACATCTCGCTGTACGCCTTCCCGGCCTTCTGCCACGCGTCGTTGTACTTCCCGACGAACATGTCCACGCCGTTGTCGTAGAAGTTGAACGTCCCGAAGACCTGGTCGAACTTCACCATGCCGTAGAAGAAGTTCCAACCGATGTCCCGTTGGACGGCCCGCAGGAATTCGCCCACGGGCATGTGGTATTCGCCGCCCGGATAGTGGATGACGGTGAAGTACGCGTTCCGTTCGAACGTGTACCCTCCGAGTCGGAAGCTCTTGTAGCCGAGTTCGTTCGCCTTCTGCGCTTCGACGAGGTGTTGCGTCTCCGTCACCATGGTCACGCCTCCGTGAGGCAGATGTCTTCCCAAGCGTACGTGAGCCATTCACTGTGCTTCGTCTGCAGGAGAGCGAGTGACTTCTTCGGCGCGCGCATCCGGTACGCGATCTTCGCCGGGAGTGATGCGAGACTGCCGTCCCGGAGGACCATGGAGCCCATGTCCGTCCCGGTGACGGTCTTGTGCGGACCCGGCGCGATCTCGTCCCGCGGTTCCTTGTATTCGATCGTCATCTCGCCCTCGACCAGGACCACGTATTCGTCGTGGGGCATGTACCACCACGTTTTGTCCTCGCCTTCCGCCCGGAAGCACGCCAGCACGTAGGGCCCGTTCTTCCCGATCACGACCCGATCGTACGACTTGGGCCAGGTCGCCCCGATCTCGAAGATGTTCGACATCGCGTAGTTCAGGGGCTTGTCGTTGATCAGCAGCAGGTTCCCCTTCGTGTACTTCTGCATGCTCCCCGTCTGGACCATCGAGACCCTCCCGTCCCTCATGGCCGGAATCGGTCTTGAACGTTGGCCCTCCGACAATTTCCCATCGGGCAAGATGATGCCATCGGGCGAGTGACTCTTTATTATCGCCGGTGCTCTCGCGGCGATTCGTGGCTGCGGCGGGCGGCGGCACGCGCTTCGTCGTCGCGCCGAAGAACCTCCGCGGATATCACGGCCTGAGCCTCGACGCGTACGGCGCGTTGCTGCAAGGCGGCCCGGACACCATGCCACAGGTCCTCGTGCGGCTCCTCGCGGATCATGGCAAGCCAGACGATCGGGTCGCTCACGATCTCTGGCGGAAGACCCTCCACACCCAATACGCCGCGGAACCCTTCGTCGCATTTCGAGAAGTGCACCGAAGGGCCTTCAGCGAATCGTTCACCCGATTCGGGATCCGAGGTGACGTGGACGTCTGCATCGACGAAGCGTTCGACGAGTACCGCCACGTGCAGGCGTATCCGGAAGTCCACGCGGTCCTTCGAGAGCTCGAGACGAACGTCCCGATGGCCATCGTGTCGAACATGGATACCATGGTGCTCCTGGACGCGCTCCACAACAATGGGCTGTCCTTCACCTTCATCGTGACGTCGGAGGAAGAGCAGCGATACAAACCCTCTCGATCGATCTTCCAACGGGCGATTCGATACTTGGGACTCCCTCCGGAGAACCTCCTGCACGTGGGAGATTCGTACATCGAAGATGTCGTGGGTCCGACGTCCGTCGGCATGGGCTCCCTCCTCCTCCGAAGATCAGGTGCTTCCGGAGATCCGGCGCCGAAGTCCACCCCGATCGTCTCCGACCTCCGTCAGGTTCGCCGGTTCGTCCGCCGTTCGTGGGGCTAGATTCACCACGCTGCAAAGAGGATCTCCAACGCGCCGTCGACCGTGACCGGTCGGGGATTCGCCCGAACGGATTTGCTCTGCATCGCCTCGGCAGCAATCGACGGCAGGTCCGCCTTCGGAATCCCGAGGTCCCGAAGGCGTTGCGGTAGTCTGAGGCCCCGGATGAATTCCGAGGTCGCCTGGCAGACGTTTTCCCCGAGAGCCGCGTCTCCGGTCCTGGGGAAACGAACATGCAGCTGGGGCGCCAACTCGCGGTACGCTTTCCCCGCGATCGGAAGGTTGAACCGCATCGCGTGCGGCAAGATGATTCCGTTCAGGACGCCGTGCGGCGCGTTGTACCGTCCGCCGAGGACGTGGCAGAGGCCATGGTGGACTCCCATCCCCGCCTTCGCGAGGACGAGTCCCGCCTCCATGGAACCCTCCTTCGAGTACAGTGCCTCGACACAATGCGCGAGCGCGTTGACGCCGGTCGAGGCCGTCAGTTCCGGGGGCGTATCGAGGGCCAGCTCGGGATCGTACAGCGCAAGTCGGGGACGGATCGGATCGCTTCGGACCACGCTCTTGCGACCGCGTTCCAGATCCGTCGTCCCGAAGACCGGCGTGACCTCGGATCCCGCATAGGTCGTTGGCACAGCGGCGACGAAGCAGGCAGGTCCCCGAAGGGGACCGCTCGCCTCTTGGAGACGGAACGCCGCGGCCTTGGCCGTGCCGATGGGGCTGCCACCGCCGAGCCCCACGAGCGCGTCCGCCTTCCGGGAGCGCGCCTCCTCCGCGACTTCCTCCGCGGTCGCTTCGGGCACATGAGGCCGGGATCGCGAATAGGTCCCAACGAGTCCGTCACCGAGGGCCTCGCGGACTCGCGCGCCGACCGGTCCTCCCGCGAGGTGAGGTCCCGTTACCAGATACGGACGCGTCGAGCCGAGTTCGCGGAGAAGTGGCCGCAGATCCTGGATGGCGCCGGGGCCGAGGACGATGAGCGTCCCTCCCTCCTGCCGCCTGATCCGTGGCATGGAATCTGAGGGCTTCGGCAACGTCTGTGTCCCCTTCGAGACCGTCCTCACGGGTAGAACGATCCGCACCGAGGATGGACAGCGGCAGGCCATAAGGCCTCTGCTCGCCCTGCACTCCGGCGCGACGCGAAGGACCTGGACCGTCCCGTCGAGCGTTAAATACGGAATGCCCGATGCCCGGCGTCATGTGGGAGAGGGTAACGAAGTCCAAGTGGCTCACGCCGAAAGTCCTCGCGATCATCTCGATCCTGTCGTTGTTGGTCTTCGTCTTCTCGGCGTCGAGGGCCCTCGCCGCCACGACGTACCACGTGAAGGTCGGCGGGCAAATCATGGGGTCGCCGCTCGCGAAGGGAGGGATGGTCTGGTTCAACGGATACGATCCCGAATCCATCGTGATCCATCCGGGCGACACGGTCACCTGGGACGCGATCGGAGGGGTTCACACGGTGACCTCGACCGCGCTCGCCACGAATGGCAGTTTCCTCTTCGACTCGAGTCCTCTCTTCACCCCGGAAGGGGCGCTCGCGGACATGGGACCCGGCAAATTGCTCGCGCCTGGTTCCGTCTATGACCTCGACACGAGCAGCCTCGCCCTCGGGAAATACACCGTCTTCTGCAAGATCCATCCGGGGATGCAAGGCAACGTGACGATCACCGTCGGTCCTCCGGGGATGGCGTCGATCGTGACGGCCATCGCCGGATGGGGCGATCATGA
>VBMC01000022.1 GCA_005879015.1 Methanobacteriota archaeon | reverse complement strand
GTCGGATACGGCTTCGGGTCTGGATCACTTCGAGCTGAGCGTTGACGGTGGGCCCGTGACGGTCCTAGGCACCTCGGAGGTGAACTACACGTTCACGAGCCTGTCCCAGGGCTCTCATGTGGCAACCGTGGTGGCCTTCGACCTCGCCGGACACTCGACGGCCGCCACGCGCAGCTTCACAGTCGACACGGCCGCTCCTACGATCGTCCTCAGTGCCCCCGCGGCGGGCTATGTGTCAACGCGTAACGTGTTGGTCACCTGGACCGCCTCCGACAACGTCGGTCTGGATCATATCGAAGTCAGCTTGGACGGAGGTGCCCCGGTGACATTGGCCGCAAGCGCTACCAGCTACACGCTCACGGGCGTTCCGGATGGCCCGCATACGATTAGCGTCCTGGCGGTTGACCTGGCCGGATCGTCCACGTCCGATTCGGTGGATGTGACCGTTGACGCGACTTTACCGATCGCCTCGATCACGACTCCCATCTCTGGTCAGATCTTGGGAACGAACTCGGTCATGCTCACGTGGACCGCCTCCGATGCGACTTCCGGGATTGACCACCTCGAGGTGAGCGTCGATGGCGGTGTCGCGACTTCCTTGGCCGCGGGGACAACCTCGTACCCGTTCAGCGGCCTGTCCGATGGAAGCCACACCTTCCGCCTGCGGGCCGTGGATCGGGCTGGCAACTCCGCGACCACGGACGTGACCGTGATGGTCGATGTGACGAAACCCACCGCGTCGATCACATCGCCCGCCGCGTCTGCCTACTTGGCCTCTCATAGCGTCGTCGTGAGGTGGACCGCCGCGGACCCCACCTCGGGCATCGACCACTACTCGGTTGCCATCGACGGCGGTGCGGCTCTGACCGTTGATGCGACCGCGACCTCGTACACGTTCAGTGGCGTCGCGGATGGCCCACACACGATTCGGTTGACCGCCGTCGATCGGGCCGGAAACACGGTCCTCGCCAGCGTGTCGGTCACGGTGGACACGGTCGACCCGACGATTTCCATCGTCGGCCCTGCGAGCGGTGCCGTGCTTTCGAGCTCTGCACCGACCGTCACCTGGAGGGCGGATGACGCCACGTCGGGAATCGATCACATCGAGGTCCGCGTGGATGGCGGGTCCGCGCAGACTCTTTCCTCGGGTGCGACCTCCGATGCACTGAGCGGACTTTCGGACGGAACGCACACCGTGAACGTGACCGTCTTGGACAAGGCGGGCCATTCCAGCTCGAAGAGCGTGTCCTTCCGGGTCGACACCAGTTTCGTGAGCCCATCGGGACCGTACGGGATTGCAGGGTTGACATCGATCATCCTCCTGATCGTGGTCGTACTCGTTGCCGCGCTCTTGATCGTCCGCCGACGTCGGCGTCCGCGGGCGCCAACCTAGGCGGTGCCAGGTTCTCCGATTGAGGGGATCCGATTTCGGACTCCGCCCGTGTCCATGACGGAAGCGTTGGGCCCGAGCCTCAGGGTTGTCTCGATCGGAGACCAAGCCCGCCGAAGGACGGGACTAAGAACTTCCCCTTGGGCGCGAATCGCGCCGTCATGAAGAGCCGTTTCTACTACGCCGGAATTCGGGTTCGCAACCTGAGACGGTCGATCAATTTCTACACGAAGGCGTTCGGCATGAAGGTCGTCGCGCGAGGTACAATGCCCCATGGCGGAAAGTACGTGCATCTGGTGACCCCCGGCACCCGAATGCGGCTCGAACTAAACTGGTATCCCAAGGGAAGCCGCTTCTATGTCCCCTATCGAAAGGGGGAGGAGCTGGACCACCTGGCCTTTGTCGTGGACAATGTAAAGGCCGCATTCAAAGCCGTTACCCGAGCCGGCGCTACGGTCGCCGTGGACCCGGATCATTCGGAAGGGACCGAAGTCTACGTGAAGGATCCCGACGGCGTCTGGATCGAGTTGCTTGCGTAGATCTGGGTCAGCGTCTCGCAGAAGCCCAGGACGCGATGCGCCAGGACTCCTTTCACTTCAGAGCGAACTCGGCCTGATGTGTTTCTTCGTCGGCACCGCGACTGATTTTCCAGCGGTCCAAGTCCTCTTCAACCGACGTCTCCTGTGTCTCTCCCATGGACCGGTCTAGCCGCCGTTTGGTACATGAGCTCCGGCCCGGCAACTCCGGTGACCTCAGAAGACTATGGAGTCGACTTAGAGCTCCCCTCGTCCCGACGCTTCGCCCGATCGGCGGCGCGGACCCGCGGCAACCAATCGCCCGTCACCATGTACACGACCCGAAGCCCGATGTTGACGGCGTGGTCCGCGATGCGCTCGAAGTAGCGGTTGACCAGAAGGTACCGGGCGCCGGTTTCGATGTTCAGCTTGCCCTCCGTCATCCGGCGGACGATGTCCTTGAAGTTCTCGTCGTGTAACAGGTCCACCGCATCGTCGACCTCGATGATGTTCCGCACGGATTCCGCGTTGCGATGCACGAACGCCTCGATTGCGGTGTCGACCATCGTGATCGTCCGATCCGCCATCTCCTGGATCCGCGCGACGTCCGCGCGTTCGACGATGTGTCGGTCCCGGAACTGGAGGGTGAGTTCGCTCAGGTCCTTTCCGTACCGGCCGATTCGGTCCAGGTCCGTGGTGATCTTGAGCGACGTCGTGATCGTCCGGAGGTCTCTGGCGACCGGTGCATGGAGGGCCAGCAGGTCGATGCACGTCCGTTCGATCTCGAGCTGGAGCCCGTAGACCTCCTGATCCAAGGTGAAGACCTCCTGGGCGACCTCGGGATCGAGGCGGGTCAGACCATCCACGGCCTTCCGAATGGACAGCTCGGCCAATTCCGCCAGGGTGACCATGTTCTCGTTCAGCTTATGCAGACCCTTCTCGAGGGCCTTCCGTTCTGCGGCTTGCGGCATCTACCCGAACCTCCCGGTGATGTACGATTCCGTCAAGGCCTCTCGCGGTCGCTCGAACAGCTCCCGCGTATTGTTGACCTCGATGAGTTTCCCTAGATACATAAAGGCGGTCGTCTCGGACACGCGGGCCGCCTGTTGCATGTTGTGCGTCACGACGACCAACGTGAAGTCCTTCTTCAGGTCGAAAATCAGGTCCTCGATTTTCGCAGTCGCGATGGGATCGAGGGCGGAGCACGGCTCGTCCATCAGGAGGACCTCAGGCTTGACCGCGAGCGCCCTTGCGATGCAAAGCCGCTGCTGCTGGCCCCCGGAAAGGCTCGCGCCGCTTTTGTCCAGAGAGTCCTTCACTTCGTCCCACAAAGCCGCTTGCTTCAGACTTTCGAGGACCGCCTTGTCGAGCTCGTCCCGATTGCGGACGCCATTGAGGCGCAATCCGGCCGCCACGTTGTCGTAGATGGACATCGTCGGGAAGGGGTTGGCCTTCTGAAACACCATGCCGATTCGGCGGCGCACGGAGACGGGGGACGCCGCATAGATGTCCTCCCCCTGAAGGAGAACCTTCCCCTCGACCCTCGCCTTCGGGATCGTCTCGTGCATTCGATTCAAGCAGCGGATGAGGGTTGACTTGCCGCAGCCGGAAGGACCGATGACCGCCGTCACCATATGGTCCTCGACGTCCATCGTGATGTCTTGGATGGCCAACTTCTCCCCATACCAGGCCGAGAGCGATTCCACGTGGAGTTTCAGCGCCATCGCAGGTTCACCTCGAGACGGAACGGAGCCGGATGACGACGCGCGAGGCGATGCTGAGCCCGAGCATCATGAGGACGAGGACCAGGGAGACGCCCCAGGCCGCCTGGTTCTGAGCCACGTACGGACCGGTGGCCCAGATGTAGATCGTGTGCGGGAGCGACTCGATGGGCTGGTCGACTCCCCGAAACCAATCGTTGTTCCCAAAGGCGGTCACGAGGAGCGGAGCCGTTTCGCCTGCGACCCGGGCAATTCCCAGGAGGCTTCCCGTGACTAGCGCGCTGCTCGCGGAAGGGACGACTACCCGGAGGATGGTCCGATACCGTGGAATCCCCAAGGCGAGGGCCGATTCCCTCACAGCGATGGACACCAGGCGCAGGGCCTCTTCCGAGGTCCGCGCCACGAACGGCACCATGATGGTGGACAGCGCGAGAACTCCTGAAATCGTGCTGAACACGAGGCGCGGACTCCCCAGGCCGATCAGTCCCAACTCTAGGACGAGCGAGTAGACGAAAATCCCGACCACCATGGAAGGGATTTGGGTCATGACCTCCACGAAGAATCGGACGGCGGCACCGAGTCGGTTTTTCCCGAATTCGGCCAGGTAGATCCCTGTCAGGATGCCCACCGGCAGCGACACGAGCGCCGACAGCAGGATCAGAATCAGCGTCCCTTGGATCGCGTTTCCGATCCCTCCCTGACCCGTGGTGGACGTGAGCACCGCCGGAGAAAGGGATTGGAGTCCGCGAATAGAAGCCTCGATGAGGATGCTCCCGAGCGGAATGATGGCGATGACCACACAGACGAACGCGGCGATGCTCATCGTCAGATCGATCCACCGCCTCCGGGTGTCCCGATTGAACGGGAACTTCACGCGGCTCCCTCCCCCTGTCGAAGGACCCGCGCCACCATGAGCCGGGCGAAGATGTTGATGATAAGGGACATGAGCATCAGCACGAGGCCGAGCTCGATGAAGGCGCTCAACTCGAGGGGTGTCTCCGCTTCCGTGAAATTGTTGGCGATCCAGCTTGCGATCGTCTGTCCCTGGTCGAAGAGGGAGACGGAGATCACATTCTTGTTGCCGATCGTCATGGTGACGGCCATCGTCTCTCCCACCGCGCGACCGAGGCCCAGGATGATGGCGCCGAAGAGACCAGCCCGGGCATACCGGAGCACGGCCAGTCGGGTCGTCTCCCATCGGGTGGCTCCGAGGCTCAGCGCGGCCTCGCGTTGGCTGTCCGGAACGGCGAGGAAGGCCTCTCGCGAGACGGACGAAATGGTTGGTATGATCATGATGGCCAGGATCACGCCAGCGCTAAGTTTGTCCAATCCGATCGGCGTCCCCTGGAAGATTGGGAGGAAACCGAAGATCCCCTGGATGAAGGGCTCAATCGAGGTGCGCATGACGGGGGCCAGGACGAAGATGCCCCAGAGGCCGTAGACGACCGAGGGCACGGCCGCCAGGAGCTCGACCACGTACGTGAGCGGAATTCGGATCCAAGACGGTGCGAGCTCCGAGAGGAAGATCGCGATGCCCAAACTGATCGGCACTCCGAACAAAAGCGCGAGTGCGGAGGTCACGAGCGTCCCATACACGAACGGGAGGGCCCCAAAGAGCAGGGGCGGCTGCGGGTTCCAAACCGTCCCGCCAAGAAAAGACCAGCCGAAGACCCTGATCGATGCCTCAGCCTCGAAGAAGAGGAGGGTTGCGATCAGGACCAGGACGCCGACGACACCGAGCGCGACGAGGGTCGAAAACCATCGGAAAAGGGATTCCCCCAGGGTATCCGCCGAGACGCCTCGACCCACACCTCGGGTCCACCGAAAGAAGTGCATGCGTCGTACAAAAAGGGCGAACCGCTCCTCAGCTATGAAGAGCTACGCCATTGTAGGTGACATTCCGGATCGCTCCCTCGTCCAGCGTCACAACGGACGACGGCAGGGTCGGGTAAGCCAAGTCGGAGGCGTAGCTCTGCCCATCGTGGATGCACCACCACAGGAAGTCGACCAGCGCCTTCGCCTTCACTTGCGTCATGGAGGTCCCGATGGTGTTCAGCTCCTTGTAGACGAGGAGGTACGTGAAGGTCGAAACCGGGTAGCTCGTGTCGCCCGCGGCATTCAGGATCGACACGTTGAACCAATCACCCTCGGGAGCCGGAAGTGTCGGTGCGGACGCCGCTGCGGCCACTGTCGAGGCCAGCGTTGGGAGGATCCACTTCCCCGCGGGGTTCTGGATCTTCGCGACCTTCATCGAGTTCTGCACCGTGTACGCGAGCTCCACATAGCCGATTGAATCGGGCGTCTGGAGGACCACACCGGCGACTCCGGTGTTACCTTTCCCCGCGAGACCGACGGGCCAGCTGATGGACTTGCCGACCAATGTCGAGTTCCACCGTGGGTTTGAGAGGTGGAGGTAGCTCGTCCAGACGAACGTCGTACCGCTGCTGTCCGACCGGTGCACGACTTGGATGGCTCGACCTGGAAGGGCCATCATGGGGTTGAGCGCGCTGATGTTCGCGTGGTTCCAAGTCGTAATCTTCCCGAGGAAGATATCCGCGAGCACCGCGCCCGTGAGGTTGAGTCCCGATGGGATCGACTGACCGTTCGTATCGAGGACGTCATACGCCGCTGTCACCGAGCCGATGGTCTCGGGAATGTGCAAGAGTCCAGGTGCCGCAGCACGTTCGCTCGCTTTCAGCGGCGCATCGCTCGCGGCGAAGTCGACTGTCTTCGCCGTGATCTGCGTGATGCCCCCTCCGCTCCCGATTCCCTGGTAGTTTACCCGTACGTTTGCGCCGGACGCGTTGTACACGCTCGCCCACTTTGCGATCAACGGATAAGGGAAAGTCGCTCCCGCGCCCAAGATCGTCGTCGGCTGCGGCGAGAACCATCCCGCCAACACGCCCACCGCGATCAGGACCACGGCGACGGCAATGACCGCCACGACGATCCAGCTCCGACTCCGTCCACCGGACCGTCGTCGTTTGAGCAGTTCCGCGTCCTCCGAGGATGTTGCCACTCTTCACTCCTCCTTCATCATTGAAATCTGGTTTTCCTTTAGGCGGATGGAAACCCTGTCCGTCTATGACCGTTCCCGACGGAGTAATCCCTGTCAAACGGTGTCGATAGGACAACTATATAGTCTACGTGGATAATCCTTTAGACTCTATAGGTCTTCGATTCGAACCGAAGGAGTGAGGGCATGGAAGGTCGTAAGCTCCAATTGACTGGCGGATCCACCTACGTGGTCTCACTGCCAAAACGTTGGGTCACGGACGCGGGACTGAAGGCCGGGGACACCGTGTTCCTGGAACCCCAAGTCGACGGTGCGGTCTCAATCCGAGCGCATCCGGCTGAAAAGCCGCTGGCCCGACGTCGTGTATTCGAGGAGAAAGGGGAGGAGCGACGGGACCATCTCCTCCGGAAACTGATTGGCGCCTACATCGCGGGGTTTGGGTACATCGAGATCCGTTTCAAACCAGAGGCGGGCCCCTTCGTCCGGCGAGTCGCGAGGGATTTCAGCCGAATGGTCATCGGCCCGGAGGTGATCGAGGAATCGAGGAATTCCGTCGTGATTCAGGATCTCTCGGACACCGCGGAGCTGAGCGCCGAAAAGTGCCTCCGGCGAATGCACCTCACCGTGCGGGCGATGCACGAGGATGCCTTGCAAGCCCTGAGGGCTCACGACGACGCCCTTGCCCGGGATGTGGCCCAGCGGGATCAGGACGTGGATCGCCTCTATTGGATGGTGGCGAAGCAGTACAACCTCGCCCATACCCCAGGCGGCGCCATCCCCGATTCGAAGGGGAAGGACGAATTACACAACTACCGGTTGATTGCCAAACTGTTCGAGCGGATCGGCGACCATGCCGAACGAATCGCCAGGACATACCCCGTCTTCGGGGATCGGGGCCTGGATCCGAAACTCCTGAAGGAACTTGAGGCCGCCCGGGAGTCGGCGATTGCGATCCTGGACAAGGCGTTCTTCGCCCTGCTGACGGCGGACGTGGAATCCGGGAACGAGGCGGTCGATGACCTAGACCGCCACCAAAAGTTGATCGACGGGCTTTCGCACCATGTCGCCTCAAAGAAAGGAGAGGAGCTATTGGCCCTAGCCGCCATCGTCGACAGCCTCGCGCGGACCGCCGGATATGCCTCCGACATCGCCGAGATCGCAATCGATGTGGCCGTCGCCCGGACAGCAGAATCTCCATAGACCTATGGAAACTCCGTGGGGAGGGTATGTGGATGACGAGCGTGTGAACTGGAACGATGAACGAATCGGACACGAAGGTGTCATCGAAGGAAGCCGCCGCTCTCGTGAGCGCGTTCTACGAATCGCTCGCGCGCGGCCGGATGGTGGATGCGTTGGATCTGGTCGCGACGGACGCGGTCCTCCGCGACGAATCGGGGAACGAATCTCGCGGGATCGGGGCCATTGCAAGGTCCCTGCTTCCGTATCGGGAGCCGAATGAGATTGCGCTCGAGCGGATTGAATCCGCGGGACCTGATGTGCATGTTCAGTTCCGGACAAAGAAGAGGTCTCGCCGCTATCGTGGCTCAATTTCGGTGGACCGAGGTCGCATTCGGTCCGTCCGCCTCGAACGGACCCCTTGAGGAGTGATCCGGGCGACCGGATCAACGCCGCACACTCATTTCGCAGGTCGTTTTTGTCGGACCGCGGTGCGTTTCGACGTGAGTCAGGCGGAGCCCGCGGAAAGTAGAAGGTGCACCAGTCCTTCGGGAGGAATCCTTGGACTCTCCTTCTGGCACCTTGGCAGAGCGGCGCCTGGGACTTGCGGTCGGTGCTCTCTTCTCGTTGCCTATCGGGGTCCTCTCGGGCTTCACGGGGGTCGGTGGAGGCGAGTACCGAGCTCCCGTGCTCTTGACCCTCCTCGGTCGTGTGCGTTGGGTGATTGCGGCGAACCTATTGATCGGCCTCTTCGTCGCGGTTTTCAATGTCGTCTTCCGTCAGGCGTGGACCCTCAACCTTGATTTCTTAGTGATTGCCCTTCTGCTCGTGCCCACAAGCCTGCCTGGCGCATGGCTCGGCGCCTTGATTACGAATAG
>VBMC01000272.1 GCA_005879015.1 Methanobacteriota archaeon | reverse complement strand
GGAGGGGACGTTTCCGTGCAGGATCGAACAGGCCCTCCGCGGCCAGTTTCTTCCTCGTCCTATGGTACGCGGCCCAGAAGGCCCCGACGCCTGCGGGGGTCGCCGCCCGCACCAGCAGTTGCACGGTCCCTTTCCGCGGGAACACATCCACATCGCCCGACACGACGACGTCCATGCCGTCCTCGAGGTCGAATCCCAAGAGCTCGGCATCCTCGCGGAAGAGCGTACACGAGACCTGGGCCGTCGCGTCTTTCAGCGTGAAGAAGACGTGGCCCGCGGGCGCGGTCTGGAGGTTGCTCACCTCTCCGCGCACGAGGATGCGGCTGAGCAGCGGGTTCGTGCGGACCGTCTCGCGGATGAGCCGGGCGAGTTGCGAGACCGTGATCGCCGCCGGTACGCCCGGCCTCGGCTCCCACGGCACGGCGATAGGGTCCATCATCGGGAAACGCAAACCCGCAGGTATGAATGGACGCTGGGGGGAGGTGGCCGAAAGTGCGCGGACGGCGGTCTACGCCCGGTCGAGCAGATCCTTCGAAGAGAGAAGCGCGTGGAGTCGGACGCTGATTTCTGCGAGCAACATCTTGCCGCCTTCCTCTCGATCGACGACGCAGACGCAGTCCTCGATCACGGCCCCGTGTCCGCGGAGCCGTTCGATCGCGCCACGGAGCGTGCCACCGGTCGTGACGACGTCCTCGACGAAGAGGACCCGGTCCCCGCGATTGAGCTCCCCTTCGAACTCTTTTTTCGTCCCGTGTTCCTT
>VBMC01000263.1 GCA_005879015.1 Methanobacteriota archaeon | reverse complement strand
TCTCGCCCTGCCGGACGCGACCGCGGCTGTAGGCCTTGTCAAGGTGCTGGACACGCTGCTCCCGGAGATCACGATCGACCTCGGGCCGTTGCAAGAACAGGCGAAGCTCCTCGAGGAGCACCTGACGAAGCTGAAGCAGCAGGCGAGGTCCGTCGTCCCGCCGGAGCCGGTCCCCTCCGACATGTACCGCTGAGCCCAAGGCACAACGTCATTTCCAGCCTTTTCCTTTGTAAACGACAAAGGAGATAGACATCGCCCCGTTGCGGGCGATTGCACGATCTCCCGAGGGAACGATGGCGACGGATCCGGTCTGCGGCATGTACGTGGACGAGGGGACCCACCTCACCGCGCTCGTCCGCGGACGGAGGTACTACTTCTGCTCGCACACCTGCATGGAGGCCTTCACCGCACCCGCGAAGGAGATCGCCCGGCTCAAGCGCCTCACGGCCCTGAGCCTGGGGATCGGCCTCCCTCTGTTCGTGATCGGGTTCGGCCAAGGGGTCGGCTGGTGGCTCGCAGGCCTCGAGGGGCCCGTGAACCTCGCCTTCTTCGTCCTGGCGACGCCCGTGCAGTTCGTCGCCGGATGGCGGTTCTACCATGGGACCTGGGACGCGTTCCGGAACCGCAGCGCGAACATGGACGTCCTGATTGCGATTGGGACGACGGCGGCGTGGGCCTACAGCGCGATCGTCACGTTCCTCCCTCTTGCGGGCGTCTCCCTCGCGGACCAGGGGACGTACTACGACACGGCCGCGGTAATCATCGGCCTCATCCTCCTGGGAAAATACTTCGAGGAGCTCGCGAAAGGGAGAGCCGGCGACGCAATCCGCAAGCTCATGGATCTCGCGCCGCGGACGGCCCATGTGATCCGCGAAGGCTCGGAGGAAGAGGTCCCGGTGGAGCTCGTCCAGGTCGACGATCGCCTCGTCGTCCGGCCCGGCGAACGGATCCCAGTCGACGGCACTGTCGTCGAGGGCTCCTCCGCGATCGACGAATCGATGATCACGGGCGAGTCGATTCCCGTCGAGAAGCGGGTCGGGGACACGGCGATCGGGGCGACGATCAACAAGTCCGGCCTCCTCAGGATCCGGGCGACCCGCGTCGGAGCCGACACCACGCTGAATCAGATCATCAAGCTCGTCGAGGACGCCCAGGTGGCCCGCGCCCCGATCCAGCGGCTCGCGGACCGCGTGGCCTCCGTGTTCGTCCCCGCGGTCGTCCTGATCGCGAGCCTCACCTTCCTCGTTTGGAAGTTCGTCTACCACGACTCCATCGCCCAGTCGCTCGTCTTCTTCATCGCGGTCCTGATCATTGCCTGTCCGTGTGCGCTTGGCATCGCGACTCCGGCGGCGATCATGGTGGGCACGGGGAAGGGGGCGGAGAACGGCCTCCTGATCTCTTCGAATCGCGGCCTCGGCTGAGTCAGGTTCGGAGCACCCTCTGGGGGCCGCGATCGTGCGTTCGGCGCGCGAGCGAAACCTTCCTCTCGATCCGCCGGAAACGTTCGAAGCCATCCCGGGCCTTGGCATCCGAGCCAAGGTCTTCGGCCGTCCGATCCTCCTCGGCAACCGCGGCCTGATGGCCATGGCGGGAGTCGGTATCGGCGGGGCCGAAACAGCGCTACAGCGTTTCGAGGCGGACGGGAAGACCGCCATGCTCCTCGCGGTCGATGGCCAGCTCGCGGGCGTGATCGCCGTCGCCGACACGCTGAAGGACCATGCCGATGAGGCGGTCCGCGCACTGAAGGCGATGGGCATCGAGGTCCTAATGCTGACGGGAGACAACCGGCGTACCGCCGGGGCGATCGCGCGCCAGGCCGGTGTGGACCGGGTGATCGCGGAAGTCCTCCCGGGGCAGAAGGTGGAAAAGATTAAAGAGCTGCAGGGCCAGGGCAAGGTCGTCGCGATGGTCGGAGACGGGATTAACGACGCCCCCGCCCTCGCACAGGCCGACGTGGGGATCGCTCTCGGAAGCGGCACGGACGTCGCGATGGAGGCGGGCGGGATCGTGCTCATCAAGGACGATCTTCGCGATGTCGTTGCCGCGATCCAGCTGAGTCGACGCACGGTGCAGAAGATCCGGCAGAATCTATTCTGGGCGTTTTTCTACAACACAGCCCTCATTCCCTTGGCCGCGGGAATCCTCGCCACCGGTGCGATCTTGGGCCTGAAGTTCGTGCTGAACCCAATCATCGCGGGCGGCGCGATGGGCTTCAGCTCCGTTTCCGTCGTGATGAATTCGATGACCCTGCGGCGCTTCAAGCCGCGGATCTGACCGATGCGGTCAAGGACCGAGGAGGTGACAGAATGGAAAAGGATCCGGTGTGCGGGATGATGGTGGACCCGAAGCGGGCTGCGGGCAGCTCGGTCGCGGCAGGCAAGACGTACTACTTCTGCTCGCTCGGCTTCCATGGCGTGGCGCAAGCGGAAGGCCGCCGCTCGATGCTCTGGGGCCGTCTCACCTGGAGCCGCGCCCTGTTCGCGGTCCTCGTGCTGAACGTCGCTTGGACCGCATCCCTCTTCATCTGCCCGTTCACGGTGGCGCCCGGATCCTTCGTGCACCAGGTGGGCGGGGCGAACCTCGTCGACCACGAGAACATCTGGGAGACGTTCCCGTTGTACGCCCGCGTCGTCTACACGATCGGAGACGCGCAGTGCCATCAGCTCTGGTACCGTTCCTTCCTGTTGAACGGCAATCAAATGCCGATTGACCAGCGAATGACCTCCATGTACCTCTTCGCGAACTTGGGCCTGCTCGCCGCGATCTTCGCGAGGCCGTCCACGTCCACAGGACAGGTCATGCTGAATGCGTTGCCCGAGTTCCTCCGCCGTCGGCTGTGGAAGTTCGGCCCCGATCGCGCGGGCGCCCTCGTCCTGGCCCTCGGCCTGATCCCGATGGCGATCGATGGCTTCACGCAGTTGTCCGGCCGATACGAGTCGACGCCCATCGCCCGCGTCCTGACCGGAGGCCTCGCGGGCTTCGTCGGCGGCCTCCTCGTCGGCGCGATGCTCGTGACGATCCGACAGTTCTCCCTCGAGATGCAGCGGATGTACGCGCACATGCAGGCCGACACCGCGCCCCTCCGGTGAGCGAAGGTTTTTCAAGGGCCCCCTGTTTCCGACGGCCCGATGGCCCGCCGGAAACGCAAGGACGACGTTCCCGACTGGACCGCGCCCGAGTTCGACGAAGTCGGATACATGCGGAAGGAGATCGGGGCGGCGCGGGCCGCCGTCGCCACGATCGCCTGGGCGGTCGTCGGGGCGGCCGTCTCCTTCCTCCTGTATTCGGTCCACCCAGCCCTCGCCTTCTTCGCGGGGGTCCTGGTCGGCTTCGGGCTGTACTTCTTCCTGCCGATGATCGGCATCAGCGTCGACGCCTTCAAGAGGCGCGACTGGACCGGCCACGGCATCACGTATTTCTTCAGCTGGCTCGCCTTCTGGATCCTGCTGCTGAACCCGCCCTTCGGCGACTTCACGAATCCGACGATCCAGGCGGTCTCCGTCTCGCCGTTCCACCCCGGGTACACTGGTACCCTGTCGTGCCTGCCCCTCGTGGCCGGCGCCCTGACGATCAACCTCAACGCCCCCAAGCCCAACACGTCTGCCTACGTGCTGTTCCGCGCCTCCGACAACGTCGGCCTGGCGAGCGTCCAGGTGGAAGTGACGCCGAACGGCCAAGCCGCGTTCGTGCTGAATGCGACGCCGCAAACCGGATTCAGTCAATGCCAGAACCATACGACGGAGAAATACCCTGGCGGCACGTACAACGCCTCGTTCGTCGTCAGCGTGTCCTCGTACGTCGTCACGATCATCGCGCGGGATCGCAGCGGTCG
>VBMC01000267.1 GCA_005879015.1 Methanobacteriota archaeon | reverse complement strand
CGGGTTCAGCGGAACAAGCGCGAAGACCGCTTACAAGTCGACCGCCTCGTACAACCACTACTCCTTGCTCAAGCTCATCGAAGACGAGTGGGGCGGCGGAAACGTCGGCCAGGGTGACGTGAATGCGCCGTCTCCGCTCGAGTTCTTCACGGGGTCCGGCGGGCCGCCTCCACCTCCGCCGCCACCTCCCCCTCCGCCTCCACCGCCTCCGTCAGGCAACGCAACAACCCTAACCCTCGGGACCAATCCGAACCCGTCCATCACGGAGGGCACCGTCCATGTGAGCGGACGGCTGACGGATTCGAACGGAGCCGGAATTCCTTCCGCGACCGTCGCACTCGAGTGGTCCTGGGACAGTGTGACCTGGGGGCCCGAGTCCCAGATCGGCCATTTCACGACCTCATCCGACGGCACGTACGGTGCGGACATGATCTTCCACGGGCCGTCGTCGCACACGGAATACATCCGGTCGCAGTACGCGGGCACGACGGGATATCTCGCGTCGACGAGTCCGGTCGTGGCGCAGTCCATCGTCGCCGGTACGCCCCCACCCCCGCCTCCTCCACCTCCTCCGCCACCCCCGGGCGTCCCCGTCGCGCGATTCTCCTTCAACCCCGCGTCGCCCGCCGTGAACACGGCGATCTCCTTCGACGCATCGAGTTCGACCTCGTCGAACGGCGCGCTCCAGGCCCGTTGGGACTGGGAAGATAACGCCGTCTGGGACACGACAATGTCAACGACGTTGAGCGCGACCCATGCGTTCCCCTCGGCGGGCAGCTATTCCGTCCGCTTGGAAGTCCATGACGCAGGCGGTCTCACCGGCACCGTGACCCACACAGTCTCCGTCGCGGCCTCGGGAAGCGCCGGGACGCCCGGTGCTCCGACAACCTCCGTCGCGATCGACGGTGCTGTCAGCCCGAGCGGATGGCACATGTCCGCGGTGAACGTCACGATGAGCGCGACGAGTCCGTCCGGATCTTCCATGGTCACCCTGTACAGCCTCGACTCCGGTCCCTGGACTACCTATGCCGGTCCCTTCGTCGTCCAAGGGGGCGACCACACCTTGAATTGGCAATCCATCGATGCCGCGGGACACATCGAGTCGATGAAGTCGACCTCGGTCCGAGTTGATCTCAAGGCACCGACCCTCGGGTCGCCCTCGCCGAGCGGGCGCGTCACGCAATCGGATGTGACGATCTCGTGGACGGCCTCCGACGACGCCTCGGGAATCGCCAAGCAGGAGGTCAGCA
Organism: Methanobacteriota archaeon; assembly: GCA_005879015.1. Taxonomy (GTDB): domain Archaea; phylum Thermoplasmatota; class Thermoplasmata; order RBG-16-68-12; family RBG-16-68-12; genus RBG-16-68-12. The sequence goes on along the minus strand of VBMC01000267.1, from coordinate 5,538 downwards.
TCGATGGCGGGCCGTTCCTATCCGTCGGCACCGCAACGAGCACCACCCTCCACTTGTCCAACGGTCCCCACCAGGTCTGGGTGAAGGCGGTCGACAACGCGGGCCGCGAGTCGACCACCTCAGGAACGTTTGACGTCGAATCCTCCTCCTTGTCGCTCCCGGATCTCCCCTTCGGGGTCTCGTGGCCCTTCGCCTTGTTCATCGTGGTCCTCGCCGCCGTGAGCTTCGTCCTGATCGGTCGCGGTCACCGCCGGCACCCGCGGGCTCGCCGGGAACCTCGGAACCGGAGGCAGGAATTCGAAGCGGAGGTAGAGGAAGGAAACGAGTCGTATGATCTGTAGCCTCCCGGTCTTCCGTCGAATTCTCCGTTCGTTTGCCTTCCTCGCCGACGAGACTGTTCCGCATTGCAGCAACCACTTTCGATAGCCGGCTCCGAGTCCGGATATAGCCGCGACCCAGGTCGGGAGACGTTCCCTTCGCTGGTGCCCTGTCGCAACCCTCCTTTTGGTCGTCCTCGTGTTCTCGGCCTGGGCCCTCCTCCCGATCCTTACGCCCGGCGATTCGTCCGGCTCCCGACCCGTGTTCCCCCAAGCCACCAATAATTTCGATCAATTCGTCGTCGTCCTCATGGAGAACCACGACCTGTCGGACATCTACGGTCCCGCCCCGTACATGACGCAACTCGCGGACCAGTACGCGTTCTCCCAGCACTGGCAGAGCATCACGAACCCCTCCCAGCCGAACTACATCGCGATCCTCGGAGGAAGCACCTTCGGCGTCTCCGGCGACGGCAATCATCCGAACCTCAACCACCCGACGATCGTCGACATCGTCGAGAACTCCGGTCACACCTGGAAGGCGTTCGCGGAAAGCGCGGGAGGATCCGGTTGCGGCTTGAACCCCCCGCGAGGCGAGGATCACTATCCGTTCCTGTCGTACACGACAATCACCGGCAATTCGGCCCGGTGCGCGAACCTGGTTTCGGGCGGACCGACCGAGGTCACCGCGGCCCTCAATGCAGGAACAAACTTCATCTGGCTCACGCCGACGGACAATCACAACATGCACGACAACTCCGTCTCGAGCGGAGATTCCTGGCTTCAGTCATGGGTGCCTGGACTCCTCTCGGCGATGGCGGGGAAGAAGGCCGCGTTGTTCATCATGTACGACGAGGGCTACGCGAGCCCGCCGTTGATCTACGCGGGATTCAGCGGACCTGCCACGAAGACGGCGTACAAGTCCAGTGTCTCGTACAATCACTACTCCCTGCTCAAACTCCTCGAGGACGTTTGGGGCGGAGGGAATGTCGGGCAGGGCGACGTCGGCGCGGCATCCCCGGTCGAGTTCTTCACCGCGGGCGGGCCGGACTTCGGGATCTCCGCGAGCCCGTCGAGCGTCTCGTTTGCGACCGGGCTGAGCGGGACCTCGTCCCTGACGCTGCAATCCGGGGGCGGTTTCAGCGGGGCAGTCTCTTTGACGACGGCCTCAGCACCCGCGGGAGTGACGACGTCCTGTACCCCTGCGAGCATCAGCGGGACTCAGACTTCCACGTGCACCTTCGGCGGCTTGACCGCGGGCTCCTATTCCGTCACCGTGACGGGAACGAGCGGGACCCTCGTTCACGCCGCGACGATCGCCGTGACCGTGACGACCGCGGGGCCCACCGCCAGATTCAGCTATTCTCCGACGGTCCCGAAGGTGAATGATACCGTCCTGTTCGACGCGTCGAGCTCATCCGACACGAATTCCGCAGCGACCCTCCAGGCCCGCTGGGATTGGGAAGGGGACGGCACCTGGGACACCAGCTTCTCCTCGACCCTCACCGCACAGCATGCCTTCCCCACGCCCGGCACGTACCTGGTGAAACTGGAGATCCAGGATTCGTCCGGATTCAGTGCGATGCAAAGTCAGGGCGTCCTGGTCCTCGACCTGCAGGGCACGGGAGGGGGAGCGCCCCCCGGTTACGGCCTGACGGACCCCTCGACGTTGCAGGCGCGCGGCCCGATTGCGATCACCTCGAACGGTGGCTTCTCCGCGGCGAACGGAGTGCGCAGCGGCACCGGAACGTCCATGGACCCGTACATCATCAGCGACTGGTTCATCGACGGGAATTCGTACTCGACCGCCCAAGCGATGCTCTGGATCGAATCGACCGACGCCTACGTCGTCATCGAGAACGTGCGGATCGCGAACCTCGTCGGCACGAACCAATGGGAGGGCATCCAACTCGGCCACTGGCCGGCCACCGTGAGCACGCAGCACGTCACGATCCGGCACAACGCCATCGAGAATGCCCAGCATGCGTACGGCATCGCGGTCCGCTCCGGATCCAGCGACATTCATGTCGAGGCGAACTACGTCTCCATGGATGCGAGCTTCGAATGGGTCTTCGGCATCGCGACGGACCGCGCCGTCCACGATGTGACCGTCACCGGGAACTACGTGAACGCGTACACGAGCGGGACGTTCCACACCGGAGGGATCCATTTGGGCGACACCTACGTGGATGACGCGAGCCGGGCCACCGGCGTCATCGCCACCCGGAACACGGTCGTGAACGCGACCGCGGGAGGCATCGTCACCGCGAGCGCGGTAGACACCGTGATCACCGGAAACCTCGTGTCCATGGACTATCCCGGGCGGAAGACCGTCTCGGCGGATGCCCCGCATGGAATCGACATCACCGAGAAGTCCGACGGGGCGACCGTCGTCGGAAATGTGATCCACACGCTCCAATGGGGGATCCTGGCACGATCTACGACACGACGGCCTGGGGTTCGGCCATGGGCCGGATCCGCCTCTCGCCCACGTTCCAGGGGACCGTCGTCGACCTCGGGTCCGGGATCCGATCGACGGACCTGAGCGCCGTCGTCCTGCAGACCTCCGGCCCGGCGACCCGGATCGCCTACGCCTGGTCCGGCCGGACCCTGAACGTCTCCGCCACGGTCGGAGCCGCCGTCGCGTTCGCTACCGCGAGCACGGAGGAAAGCCAGACCTTGCAAGACGCGTGGACCGGCTCGGTCGACCGCCTCCAAGTGACGAGTCTCTCCGCCGGGAAACTGACCTTCGAACTCCAAAGCGCCTCGGACGTCGCGTTCGAAGGCACCGGCTTCACGCCGGACACCTCCTACACGCTGACGCGATCGGGCTCGGACGGCTCGTCCCAGGTCCTGACGGTCCAGTCGGCTCCGAGCGGCGCGCTCGCCTTCACGATCCCGGGAGCCGGTCCGTCGACGTACGAACTCGCGGGCGCCGGGCCTTCGTCCGGCCTATTCCCGTTCCCCCTACCGTCCCAAGCCACGCCCTTCCTCTTCCCCCTGATTGCGATCGCCCTCCTCGGGGCCAGCTACCTCGTCGTTCGCTGGACGCGACGCCAGAGCGGGGACGGAGACCGCGACGAGCTGGAAGGGAATGGCTGGGAAGGCGACGATCCGGACTCCAATGCGGACCAGTAGATTCCGCGCCGCCCTCAGATCCCGTTTCGTCGGCGACGTCCCCAGAGGAAGAGGACCACGGAGCCCACGATCCCTCCGAGGACGAGCGCCACGACGATATGCTCGTGATGCGGGTGAGCGGTGTCGAGCAAGTCCTCAAGAGAGAAGAAGTCGATGTCATTCAGCGCGACGAGGAGGGCGGTGCCCCAGCACCACAGGAGGACGAGGATCGACAGGATCGTGTGTGCCCGCGCCGGTCTCGCCTCCGTCGCCTCGGAGAAACCCGGGGGCCTTCAACCTTCCGAGCCGAGCTCGGCGCGCTCTCGCATCCGGAACAACGTCTTCCGGCCGCCGGAACCAGAACTTCGCGACGACGGATTGCGCGGTGCATCTGCGGCTGCAAATGGACGCGAGTGACCGTTCCGAGACAGTAAGTTTTAGGTCCATTGACCCATTCCGAAATTCGGTAACGAGCAGCCGACGCCGAGCGTTCGCCCTTGCGATCGCGTTGATCGGACTCGTCGTCTTCAGCTCCTTGGCCCTCGGGATCGGCGGACCTTCTCCAAGTGGCAACCGGAGCGGTTCTTTCCCGCTGACGCTCGACACGGCCGTGCAACCCAACTCCCCCTCACCGACGGACGTCGTTCGGAATGCGCTGACGTGGCCGTTCTCGAGGAACAGCATCTGGAACCTTCCGATCGGCGCGGGAGCGGTCTACGTCCCCGCCGGCATCAAGAAACCCACGGACTATGGAATGACCACGGATGTCGACGTCCTGGTCCTGACACCGGGTGCTCCCGTCACACCGGTCTACTACAACGGCGATGCCTGGGGCGGCGGCAGCCGATGCGATGTCGAGGGCGGCGTCCTCTTCTCGGCGCCCATCCCGCCCAATTTCGTCGTCCCCGGCGCGGGCTCTGGCAATCCGGACGGCTCGACGCCAAACTATGCGACCGCGATCCTGGCCGCTGACAACCACACGCTGATCCAAGGCCAGCCGATGGCCCGTTGCACCGAGGGTGGGAACGTCACGATGTGGTGGTCGCAAGAGAGCGAGACCCTGTTCGGCACCGGGACCTCCGGAGGTCACGGCGGCTCCATGCTCTCGTCGATCGGCGGCACGATCCGCCTGGGAGAGCTCGTGCCAGGAGGCACCATCCGCCACGCGATGAAGGTGAACCTCCACGGTGCGGAAGACTACTACTACGACAATCTCACACGAGGATTCCGTTGGCCCGCGACGACGGCGGACGCCTCTGCGTCCGGCTCCTATAACGGAACGGTCCCCGCGCTCCGGGAGGGATCGCTCCTCGCGCTCCCTCCGTCCATCAACGTGAGTGCGATGGGCCTCGAGACAGAGCCGGCGAAGATCCTCGCCCGCGCCTTCCAGGACTACGGCGCCTATGCCGTGGACGACGCCGCCTGGTCCACGTATGCGATCTGCACGGAGCGCAGCCCGGCCGGCCGGGTCGACTCCGAGTTCGAGACGTCTTGGGGCTTCCCGATCAACGAGCCGAGCCTCGACGCGCCCTGGTCGCGGGACATGAACCGGATCTTCGGCGCCCTGAACGCCGTGGACAATTGGAATTACTCCACGTGGCTCCTCGCCGCCGCCTCGAACGGCAGCCTCGGTGCGGGCCTCGGCGTTCCCCGGGTGTCCTGGGCGCCCTACTTCGACCCGAACCCGGACATGATCGCGCCGGTGTCGACCGCCTCCCTGTCCGGGATCGCGGGTCCGGCACAATGGTTCGTCTCTCCCGTCCAAGTCACGCTGAACGCCTCGGACTCGGGCTCCGGCGTCGCCGCGATCTACGACCGCATGGATGGGGGGAGTTGGCAGCCGTACACGGCGCCCGTGACCGTGGGCGTGGACGGCGTGCACACGCTCGAGTACTTCGCCACGGACGAGGCGAGCAACTACGAGACGATCCACGTGACGACCTTCAAAGTCGACACGGCGGGTCCGGTCTCTTCCGCGATCCTTTCCGGCACACCGGGGTCCGGGACCTGGTTCCGCTCTCCCGTCCAGGTCACCGTGAGCGGATCCGACGCCGGGTCCGGGGTGTCGGAAATCCGCGTCCGGTCGGACGGCGGTGCATGGAGC
>VBMC01000262.1 GCA_005879015.1 Methanobacteriota archaeon | reverse complement strand
GCCGTGAGTCCGTCGTCATCGCCGACCCGCGTAATGTGGAACAATTCATCGACGACGATACGGAGGTCGTGGGCCTGCACTCGATGGACCCGCTCGGCCTCGGACCGGTCAGCATGTCCTTCACGATGGGCGGGGTCCTGACGCCGTACACGAAGGCGATGTTTCTCGACCTCGTCGGGCGGCTGCAACGGCCGGATCGGAAGTATAAGGTCGTCCTCGGCGGACCCGGCGGATGGCATTTCGATTGCCGCGACGGGATGCAGGAGAAGCTCGGAATCGATCATATCGTCCATGGGGAGGTCGACCACCTGGCCCCCGAGATCTTCGACCGGATCGCCCGCGGCGATGCGCCTCCCGTGATGCGTTTCACGAACGCGACCGCGCCGTCCGTCGACCAGATCCCGAAGATCCTCGCCCCGACGATGCATGGGATGAACGAGGTGATGCGGGGGTGTGGCCGCGGCTGCGAGTTTTGCGAGGTCACCCTGCGGCGCCCGCGGTACTTCCCCCTGAATTACATCGGCGATGAGATCGCGATCAACGCCCGGGATGGCCAATCGTCGATCCAGCTCCACTCGGACGACATCTTCCTGTACAAACTCGAGAACTGGAAGACGATGGAGCCAAACGAGGACGCGGTGAAGGACCTCTTCCGCTTTGTCATGGATCAGCCGGGAGTGTCCCACTGCTATCCGACCCACGGGACGGTGAGCGCCGCGGTGACGAACCCCGGCCTGATTGCCGACCTCACGGAGATCGTCCACGGAGGCCCGAACAAATGGATCGGCGTCCAGAGTGGGATCGAGACGGGGAGCCCGGCCCTCTCCCGCGCCGTCCTCCACCGCAAGGCCGCACCCTTCACGGCCGAGGAATGGCCCGACCTGGTCGTGCAGGGGACGGAGATCCTGAACCGCAACTATTGGTAT
>VBMC01000117.1 GCA_005879015.1 Methanobacteriota archaeon | reverse complement strand
GCCGTTGTCCGAATTCGACCGAAGCCAGTACCAGTTCCGGAACCAGGAGATGGCCACCCGGGCGCTCCGCGTGATCGGCTTCGCGGTTCGTGAATTCCATGGGGAGGTGCCACCTCTGAAGGAGGACGCACTCGAGGCGGACCTCACCTTCCTCGGACTGGCCGGGATGATGGATGCGCCACGGTCCGATGCGATCGAGGCGATCCGCCGCTGCAAGAACGCGCGCATCCGCGTCGTGATGATCACCGGGGACCACAGACTCACCGCGATGGCAGTGGCCCGGGAGATGGGGATCCTCGGCGGAGGGGACCTCGCCCTCACGGGGGAAGAGCTCGAGAAGATGTCCGATCAAGACCTTGTGCGCCAAGTGGAACGGATTCGCGTCTACGCGCGGGTGGCCCCGGAACACAAGATGCGCATCGTGGACGCCTGGAAGAAAGCGGGGCACATCGTCGCGATGACCGGCGACGGCGTGAACGACGCCCCCGCCCTGAAGCGGTCCAATCTGGGCGTCGCGATGGGGATCACGGGGACGGACGTGGCCAAGGAGAGCGCAGACATGGTCCTCACCGATGACAACTTCGCGTCGATCGTCGCGGCGGTCGAAGAAGGCCGGGGAATTTACGAGAACATCCGGAAGTTCGTCGCCTTCCTCCTCTCCGCGAACGCAGGCGAGGTCCTGATCATGTTCATTGCCACGCTTGCCATCGCAGACCCCAAGTTCCTTCCGTTCTTCGCGCCGGTGCAGCTCCTCTGGATCAACCTCGTGACGGACGGACTGCCCGCTCTCGCGCTCGGTGTGGACCCGTACCCGACGGACATCATGGACCGGCCGCCGCGCAATCCGAGGGAAGGCGTGCTCTCGAGGGACATCCTCTTCCTGATCTTCGTCGTCTCGGCGATCCTCACGGTCGGCACGCTCGGCGTGTTCTTCCTCGAATTGCAGGAAGGGGCCGATGCCGTCCGAGCCCGGACGGTCGCCTTCACGACCATCGTGTTCTTCGAACTGTTCCTCGTCTTCTCCATGCGATCTCCGCGCCAGACCATCTGGCAGATCGGTCTATTCACGAACACGAAGCTCATCCTCGCCGTGCTCGCATCCATGGCGCTCCAAGTCGCGGTCATCTATACGCCGTACCTCCATGACGTGTTCGAGACGGAGGCCCTATCTCCCCTCGACTGGCTCGAGACGGTCCTCATTTCCTTTACCGCGTACGCCTTCGTCGAAGTGCTCAAAGTCGTCCGGCATCGGATGAAGGCCTCGGCGTCATGATCGAGGTCGACGGAGCCCACGGCGAGGGAGGCGGCCAGCTGCTCCGCATGGCGGTCGCTCTCTCCGCCTTGACCGACACGCCAGTGCGGGTCGTCCGAATCCGAGCGGGCCGGCCGACGCCGGGCCTTGCCGCGCAGCATGTGACGGCCATCGATGCCGTTGCGAAGCTGTGCGGCGGCGAGGTGGCTGGCCTCGCGGTCGGATCATCGACAATCGAATTCCGCCCGGGAGACGGCCTGGTGCCGGGTCGCTTCTCCTTCGACGTCGGGACCGCGGGCAGTGTGACGCTCATCTTACAAGCCCTTCTCCCGGTGGCGTCCGCGGCCGGAGGACCCGTTCGGGTGCGACTGGTCGGAGGGACGGACGTCCGCTGGTCTCCGCCCATCGACTACTTCGGCCGGGTCTTCCTGCCCCTCATCCGGCGGCTCGGGGCCCATGTGGACGTTGAAGTTCTTCGGCGCGGATATTATCCGCGGGGCGGAGGAATTGTCGAGGTCGCGATTGAGCCCACTCGGTCCTGGTCGTCCCTCGTCCCGTCCGAAGGCGTGGATGTTCAGCGCGTGCGCGGCATCGCCCACGCTTCCAATCTTCCCGAGGACGTCCCGAAACGAATGAAACACGCCGCACTCCGTCGCCTTCACGGCATTTCAGACGTGAAGGTAGAAGAACGCGTGTACCGCGGCGAGGAGGCGATCGGGCAGGGTGGCGCTCTCGTCCTCTGGGCGGAGACGAAGAACACGCTCCTGGGATCCGATTCCCTCGCGGAACGTGGCAAGCCCTCCGAGCGAATCGGGGAGGAGGCCGTTGCGTCCCTCCGAGCGGAGATGGAAGCCTCAGCCACCCTCGACGTCCACGCGGCGGATCAGCTTCTCGTGTACGTCGCCCGAGGAGACGGCCCATCCCGTTTCCGCGTCCAAGCCGTCTCCGGGCATTTGGAGACGATGATGTGGCTCATCCCGCAATTCTTGTCCTGCCGGTTCGCGGTCGGCCGGGACGGCAACGGGTGGCAAGTGAAGGTCGAGCCGAGCGCTTAGCCGTACATGCTCGGTCGCGCGGGTTCGCTCGGTTTCTTCGCAACCTCGGTCTGGTGGTGGATCGACTTCAGCTGCATCTCGATGCGCTCCGCTTCCTCGTAGAGCGGTCGTGCGTCGAGTTCCGTGTGCAGCAGGAGCTTATCGATTACCTCAATCGCGCGGGCCGCGGCCCGGGCGTCCGGATAGTCCGGATGGGCTTCGCTCAGGAGCGTGATCACGTCGAAGTCTCGCTTGCGTCCTTCGTTCAGGAGGACTCCCGCGACCCCGGTGATGACCCCTTCCTCGAAGACCGTGATGTTGTTCTTGCGGATCATGTCCATGGTCTTGTCCGTCGAACCGATCCCGTAGACCTCGACCTGCCGGTCTCCGTCGTCCTCGCGAGCGTCGACAATGAGTCCCTCGGGGCATACGAGGAGGCTGCACCGGGCGTCTTGCGCCCAGTCGAGGACCGTCGCGGCGATCCCTTTGATCAGGTTCGGCGGCGGCTGGAATTCGGAGATGAAGACGACGATCTGGTCGCGGTCGTCCATCTTGGGTCCCGCGTAAATCCGGACGGGATTCATCGGCTGTCCGTCGCGGACCAGCGCCACGGTCGGGAAATAGACGGAGTCCATGATGCCGATCTGGACGAGGTTCAGAGCGTTGATCAGATAGTTCGCGACGATCGAGCTCACGAGCCCGACGCTCGGGAATCCATCGATCACCGTTGCCCCGCGGAGGTCCATCCGCTTGAGCTCATAAATCTGGATGCCTTCCATCGGCGCCCGCGGTCCATCTAGGGAAGGTTACTTAAAGATGCGCGGGCCGAATCTACGGCTTGAGAACACATCACTCCATAGGGAGGATTTCGTGCGTGTTGACAAACTCCACGCCACCTCGGCGGAGCATGATTCCGACCGTGCAATATTTCTCCGACGAGAGGTCAATCGCCCGCTTGACCGCCGAGTCCGGAATTCCCTTTCCGCGGATCCTGTAGTGAAGTCGGATCTTCGTGAAGACCTTCGGATTCTCCGTCGCTCGTTCCGCGTCGGCCTCGATTTCGAGCGACGTGAAAGGGACGCGCTGCTTCCGAAGGATCAGGACGACGTCCGCGGCCGTACAGGCCATCGCCGAGAGGAGGGCTCCTTGTACCGGGCTCGGACCCTGATGGGTCTCCTGATCGCCCGCATCGAAGAGGACCTCAGGGGCCTCCTCGGCCTTCGCTCGGAATCGCAACGCATCGACGTGGACCAGATGGGCCTTCATCTTTGCCGCCGCCCCTCGCAGGTCGGCGCGCTAGATGAACTTCGCTCCGAACCCGCAAAGTTGTTATTCGGCTGGCCCATCGGATGGCCGTGCGACCGCGCGTGATCATCAAAGCCGCGATGAGTGTCGATGGAAAGATCGCGCTCCCGGACGGCAAAGGAGTTCGATTGAGCAACGAAGAAGATCTCCGCCGCGTGCATCGCCTTCGAGCGGCCGTAGATGCGATCCTCGTCGGGGTGGGCACCGTTCTGAAGGACGATCCGAAGCTGACTGTGAAGTCGGAATACGCGAAGGGGCGGAATCCACTCCGAGTGGTCTTGGACTCCGATGGCAAGATTCCGGATTCTGCCCACGTCTTGGACGGAAGCGCCTCCTCGATCGTCTCGCGGCACGAGACGTGAAGACGATCCTGGTAGAGGGAGGGAGTACGGTCATCTGGTCCTTCCTCCGAAAGGGCCTGGCAGACGAAGCGAAGGTCTTCGTCAGCAGCCGGGTGCTCGGTGGCCAGGCAGCCCCGACGCTCGCCGGCGGTCAGGGAGTCATCTCGCTCGACGAAGCGCCCCGTCTCCGCTTGGACCGGATTGAGCGGCTCGGTGACGGCGCCCTCCTCGAGTACACGGTGGTCCGGTGACGGAGTCCGACTTCGTTGTTCGTCCCGAGCACTTTCTCCGTTACCTGCGGAGATCTGTGGGACTGCGTCGCGCAGAGACTCGTCTTCCACGGATCGGAATCATCGTGTTCTCGTCCTCGGACTTCCGGGGGTTCCACAACTCCCTCGATGGACAACGAAAGGGATGGAATCGGTGGTTGAGTGTGGGGACTGCGGGAACGAACTCGGTCGCCGTCGCTCGATCCCCGATTGGTGCTCCTGCAGCGATCATTACGATGGAAGAGATGGCCGCCTTGGGTTGCCGCACGTTCCTGACCTTCGGCGCGTGCGGCTCCCTCGTGCGTGACCTTGTGATCGGGGACCTCGTGCTTCCTACGTTTGCGATTTCCGACGAAGGGACGTCTCGGCACTACGGGACAGCGCGGCGGATGCGGCCAAACGAAATTGTCCGTCGCGCGATCGCGGCCGCCCTGGTGGACATGTCCCATCCATTTCGTCCCGGCGGAACGTGGACGACCGACGCGGTGTATCGAGAGTCACGCGCGCGAGCTCGACAACTGGTCGCACTCGGCGTCGTCGCTGTCGAGATGGAGGCGGCCGCCGTCTGGGCCGTTGCGCGCCATCGCCGTGTTCGGGCCGCGAGCCTTTTCGTCGTTTCCGACGAGCTCGGTGGCGAAGGATGGAATCCGGGGTTCGATAACCCGAGGTTTCTCGCTGGAAAGAGACGAGCCCGTCGCTTGCTGATGCATGCGATCTCAAAGGGCGTGGCATGAAACTCCTCTGCGATCACATGCTGGGGAGTCTCGCACGTTGGTTGCGGTTCATGGGCTACGACACCGCGTATCCGGAACCGGGCCGGGATCGAACCCTCATCGAGCGAGTCCGCTCTGAGGACCGGATCCTTCTGACGCGTGACAAGGAACTCGCCGCCCGGGTCACCGATGCGGTCCGGATTCGTTCCGACATCTTGGACGATCAGATTCGCGAGGTCGCCGCGGCCCTCTCGCTCCACCTCGTCAGTCCACTCTCCCGTTGCTCCTTGTGCAACGAGATCCTCGTGAGTGCGTCCACGGAGGACGTGAAAGACTCGGTGCCGGAAGGGGTCCGTTCTCGACATCGGGCATTCTGGCGTTGTCCCTCCTGTGGCCGCGTGTACTGGCGGGGAACGCACTGGGACAAAATGGTCGCGCGATTGAACGAACTCGAACTGCCGCGAGCGCCGTAGCCGAGTCGGACCGCGCGGAATTTCCGCCAGAGGGAAACCCTCATAAGCCGAATCGAAAATGGGGTGGGGGTCTAACGAATGGAAGGGTCCCTCGTCCTCGAGGACGGAACGGTGGCCCGGGGGCCTTTTTTCGGGGCCCGGCGCAGGATCCTGGGAGAGCTCGTTTTCAACACGAACATGACGGGCTACACGGAAGCCCTGACGGATCCGTCGTACCGCGGTCAGATCCTCATGATGACGTACCCGTTGATCGGGAATTATGGCGTGGATCCGGACGCCATGGAATCGGACACGATCCAGCCGACGGGGTTCGTCGTGAAGGAGGCTTGCGCGACCCCGAGTCATCCCCGGAGCGCGATGGGCCTCGGAGATTTCCTGAAGCGGCATGAGACACCCGCGATCGAGGGTGCCGACACGCGCGCCCTCACGATCCGGATCCGATCGAAGGGAACGATGAAGGCGGCCCTCGTGCCGGCGGACGAGGATGTGGATGAGGTCGCGAGGGAAGTCCGTGCCGCCCCCCATCCGGACACCCGGAATCTCGTCGCGGAAGCGAGCTGCACGGCCGTCGAACGATACCCGGGTCCAGGGAAGCGCACGATCGTCGTGGTCGACTGCGGCGTGAAGCGAAATATCCTGCGGGAGGCCCAGCGCTACGCTGAGGTGGTCCGGGTCCCCTACGATACGACCTCGGACGAGATCCTCTCCCTGAAACCGGATGGCGTCATCCTGTCGAACGGCCCCGGAGATCCCGCCCACCCGGACATCGTCGCGACCTCCGTCCAAACGACCCGGGAGCTCGCGGGACGCGTCCCTCTCCTCGGCATCTGCCTCGGGCATCAGCTCCTGGCCCTCGCCTTCGGCGGGAAGACGTTCAAGTTGAAGTTCGGGCACCGCGGCGGGAATCAACCCGTGAAGGACCTCCGCACCGGCCGGGTCCACATCACCTCGCAGAATCACGGCTTTGCCGTCGATGCGACGTCCCTGCCGGAGTCGGAATTCGAGGTCACCCACGTGAACCTGAACGACGGCACGGTGGAAGGGATGGCCCATCGGGAGATGCCGATCTTCTCCGTCCAATACCACCCCGAGGCCCACCCGGGGCCATGGGACAACGAGTACATCTTCCAAGATTTCGTGGCGGAGCTCAAGGGGGCGTAGGCCGCGGCACGGGGGTGGGGCGGTGCCCAAGCGCCAGGACGTTAGGACCGCCATGGTGATCGGCTCCGGGCCCATCGTGATCGGCCAGGCCGCGGAGTTCGACTACTCCGGTTCCCAGGCGTGCCGGTCGCTCCGGGAAGAAGGGGTGCGGGTCATCCTGGTGAACAGCAATCCGGCGACGATTCAGACGGATCCCGACACCGCGGATGCGGTGTACGTGGAGCCCCTCACGGTCCCGTTCCTCGAGAAGGTGATCGCGAAGGAACGGCCGCAAGGGATCCTGAGCGGGATGGGCGGACAGACCGCGTTGAACCTGTGCAGCGAGCTCTCCGAGGCCGGGATCTTGGCCCGCCACAGCGTGGAGCTGCTCGGGACGAAGATGGAGGCGATCACCGCGGGCGAGAACCGCGAGCGGTTCGCCTCCCTCATGCGGTCGATCGGGGAGACGATCCCAAGGAGCCGGGCGGTGTCCGACTCCGCGACGGCGGCCACGTTCGTCGAGGGAACCGGATATCCGGTGATCGTCCGAGCCGCGTACACGCTCGGAGGCAGCGGGAGCGGCGTGGCGCACAATGCCGCGGAACTCGACCGAATCGTGGGGCTTGGTCTGGCCTATTCGCGGATCAAACAGGTCCTCGTGGAGGAATCCGTCCTCGGCTGGAAGGAGTTCGAGTACGAGGTGATGCGGGACGGCGCGGATAACTGCATCACGATCTGCAGCATGGAGAACCTGGATCCGATGGGCGTCCACACGGGCGAATCGATCGTGGTCGCCCCGGCCCAGACGTTGAGCGACTCGGACCACCAGACCCTTCGGTCCGCCGCGCTCCGGATCATCCGCGCGCTCGGGGTCGAGGGCGGATGCAACATCCAGTTCGCGGTCCATCCGAAGACCGGCGAGTACCGGGTCATCGAAGTGAATCCGCGTGTCTCGCGGTCGTCGGCCCTCGCATCGAAGGCGACGGGTTACCCGATCGCCCGGATCGCCGCCAAGATCGCGATCGGCCTGCGCCTCGACGAGATCCCGAATCCGGTCACGGGCAAGACCCTAGCCTCGTTCGAACCCACGTTGGACTACGTCGTCACGAAGATTCCCCGGTGGCCCTTCGACAAGTTCCCGACGGTGGACCGCCGGATTGGCACGTCGATGAAGAGCACCGGGGAGGTGATGGCCATCGGCCGGACCTTCGAGGAATCGCTCCTCAAGGCCGTCCGCTCGTTGGAGATCGATCGAATAGGCCTCGAATCGAATTCCTGGTCGGAAGAGGAACTCGTCCGCGAACTACGGGAACCCACGGACGAGCGCCTCTTTGCGATCGCCGAGGCCGTGCGGCGCCGCCTACCGACGGAGAAGATCGCTTCCCTGACGGAGTGGGACCCGTTCTTCATCGAGAAGATCCGACATCTCGTGCGAATCGAGTCGGGCCTCCGTGTATCCCGGATCAGCAAGGCGGTCCTCGCGGAGGCAAAGCGGTTCGGGTTCGCCGACGAGTCTCTCTCCGCCCTGACCGGCGGCACGGAGGAGTCCGTGCGGCGCGGTCGACCGCGAGTCGCGTACAAGATGGTCGACACGTGCGGAGGGGAGTTCGAGGCCGAGACGCCCTACTTCTATTCCACGTACGAGCCGAGCGGTGAGACGCAGAAGCTCGCGGGTCGGAAGGTGTTGATCGTCGGGAGCGGTCCCATCCGGATCGGCCAGGGCGTCGAGTTCGATTACTGTTGTGTCCAAGGAATCCTCGCATTGCGGGAAGAGGGCGTCGCCGCGATCATCGCGAACAACAATCCCGAGACCGTCTCGACCGATTTCGACATCTCCACCCGGCTGTACTTCGAACCTCTCCTGCTCGAGGACGTCCTGAACATCATCGAGGAGGAGAAACCGGATGGTGTCATCGTGCAGTTCGGCGGTCAGACCTCGATCAATCTCGCGGTCCCGCTCGCCCGCGCGTTGGCCCGCCGTCGTTCGCGGACTCGGATCCTCGGCACGCCACCGGCCGCGATCGACCTCGCCGAGGACCGTCGAAAGTTCGCGGCCCTCATGCAACGCCTTCGAATCCGGCAACCGGAGGCGGCTTCCGGGTACAGCTTCGACGAGGTCCGAGAGGTGGCCTCCCGGATCGGCTACCCCGTTCTCGTCCGGCCGTCGTACGTCCTCGGTGGCCGCGGGATGGAGATCGTCCACGGCGAAGAGGATCTCGCCCGATTCATGGAGAGGGCGGTCCGCGTCTCGAAGGCGCACCCGGTCCTCGTGGACCGCTATCTTTCCCACGCGACGGAGATTGACGTGGACGTCGTCGCGGACGGCAAGGACATCTTCATCGGCGGGATCCAGGAGCACATCGAGGAAGCGGGCATCCACTCCGGCGACGCCGCGTGTGTATTGCCGGCCCAGACCCTCTCCGAAGCCGTCCTCGGTGAGATCCGCCGAATCACGCGGAAAATCTGCGACGCTCTGGAGATCGTCGGCCTGATGAACCTCCAGCTCGCGGTGAAGGACGAAGCCGTGTACGTCCTCGAGGCGAATCCGCGCGCGAGTCGAACGATTCCCTACGTCTCGAAGGCCATCGGCGTGTCCCTCGCGAAGGTCGCGACGAAGGTGATGCTCGGTCAATCCCTGCGCAGCATGGGCCTCGTGGGAGAGGCGAGCATCGACCACGTCGCCGTGAAGGCCCCCGTGTTCCCGTTCCAGAGGCTCCCCGGCGTCGACACGATCCTCGGCCCCGAGATGAAGAGCACGGGCGAGGTGATGGGGATCGATCGGTCCCTCGGCCGCGCGTACTACAAGGCAATGGTCGCGGCGGGGAACGCCCTGCCGACGGAGGGGGCGGTCTACATGACCGTGCGGGACGAAGACAAGCCCGCGATCCTTCCGGTCGCGGCGCGGCTCGCGAAGGTCGGCCTCCGCATCTACGCCACCCGCGGGACAGCGCAATTCCTGCGGGAACACGGCGTGGACGTGATGACGGTTTATCGGATCAGCGAGAACCTATCGCCCGATGCCCTGGGGCTCATGCGCCGCGGGGAGATCCGCCTGGTGATCAACACGCCCACGAACTCGACGGGCGCCCGGCGGGACGGATACATGATGCGGCGGCTCGCGGTGGACCTGAATATCCCGTTCATCGCGACGATCCAGGCCGCGGAGGCGGCGGTCCAGGCGATCGAAGAGGCC
The DNA here is from genome assembly GCA_005879015.1 of Methanobacteriota archaeon. Classification (GTDB taxonomy): domain Archaea; phylum Thermoplasmatota; class Thermoplasmata; order RBG-16-68-12; family RBG-16-68-12; genus RBG-16-68-12. The sequence continues at coordinate 2,433 of VBMC01000117.1, read as the reverse complement.
CGCGCGGGCGACCTCCAAGTCGTCCCTCTCCAGGAGTACGGCCGGGCGGCGAGGGGAAAGAGGTCAAAGCTTTAGAGGACTCCGAGAATTGGGCGTGACGTGCGCCCGATCCGATTCGTGGGACCCGGGGTCCTGCTGGCGGGATTGGTCGCCCTCGCGTTGGCCGTTGCCCGCGGGGAAGCGAACGTCTATCTCATCTTCATCGTCCCCGCCGTCGTCGGGACCGGCCCTCTGGCATTCCTCGGGATCCTGCTCGTCTTCCTCGGATTTTTCTTGACGTTCTTCCTCTGGACGGCCGGCGCACCGCCTCCCGCGATGGGACCGCCGGCAACGGATTCGACCGGGATCACGGAGGTCACACCGCAAGGAGCCCCGAAAGTTCGGCGATGGGGTGGCGTCGTGTTCCTCGGTCCCATCCCACTCGTCTTCGGCTCCGATCCGCAGATGACCCGCTGGATGCTCATCCTCGGCGCGATCTTGTTTCTCGCGCTCGTCCTGCTTACAATCGCATTGCTCGTCGCCTAACGTCTTTTTATTCTTCTCGGCCATCCGGCGCGACGCGATGCAGGTCCTGATCACGGACGGAATCGATCGGACCGCCATCGAGATGCTCCGCAAAGCCCACCAGGTCGCTGTGCGGGAGCTGGACCCGAAGGCTCTCCTAGCCGCGATCTCGGATTATGAGGCCCTGATCGTTCGGAGCCGGACCAAGGTCACGAAGGACGTGCTCTCTCGCGGAGCGCGCCTCAAAGTCGTCGGCCGCGCGGGGGTTGGGGTCGACAACATCGACGTGGACGAAGCGACCAAGAGGAAAATCGTCGTCGTGTATGCGCCGACCGCGAGTACCGTGAGCGTCGCCGAGCTTGCGATCGGGCACATGATCTCCCTCCTCCGCCATCTTCCTGAGGCCGATCGGACGGTGAAGGCCGGCAAATGGGAGAAGGGAAAACTCGAGGGACGGGAACTTTTCGGCAAGACGCTCGGCCTCTTGGGATCCGGACGGATCGGCGCGGAGGTCGCGAAGCGGGCCCAGGCCTTCGGGATGCCGGTGATCGCCTACGACCCATACCTTCCCGCCGCCACCGCAGGACAAACCGGGATCCGTCTCGTCGAAAAGGAGGAGCTGTTCCAGAATGCGGACGTCCTCAGCATTCACGCCGCGCTCACGCCGGAGACGCGCGGCCTCATCGGGGCGGCCGAGCTCGCGAAGATGAGGCGAAATGCGATCCTCGTGAACTGCGCACGCGGCGAGATTGTCCAGGAGGCGGCGTTGGCGGACGCCCTCCGGGCGGGAAAGATTTCGGGCGCGGCGATCGATGTGTTCGAGAAGGAGCCCCCCGCGGGAAGTCCCCTCCTCGGTGCGCCGAACATCGTTTTCACGCCGCACCTGGGGGCGTCGACCGTCGAGGGACAGGCGCGGGCCGGTGCGATCGTGGCCGATCAGGTGGCGAAGGTGCTCGCGGGGAAACACCCGGACTTCGTCGTGAATCCGGCCGTCTACGGCTGATCCGCCAGGGAGCGCGCAGCGTCTCGGAGGTCCACCTTGTGCACCCGACCGTAGTCTCGGACCTCGGCGATGAGGGCGACATATTCGGCGAAGGAGCCACCGAGTTTCCGGACGGCACGGCCGAGGGCCTTCTCGAAAGGCTCGTGATGGCGGGTGCGGAGCGCTTCCTTCAAGATCTTCGTCCGGACGCTGGGTGAGGCCAACGCGATGCACCGTCGGATGCGAATCGAACCGGCCGATTCGCGTCTCAGGTCGAGTTCTCGCAGACCTTAAGGAAATTTCGGAAAATGTCCGGGCCGAACTGCGTGTGCTCGACCTCGGGATGGAATTGCAGGCCGAACAGGGGCCGGTCTCGATGCCGCATCGCCTGGACGCTGCAGTTCGGAGAGCTGGCGAGCGCGGTGAAGCCCGGCGGGATCTTCGTCACCTCGTCGTTGTGGGACTCCCACACCTCGAACCGGTCGGGAAGCCCTTCGAACAGGACGTCCGGCTCGTGGACCTTGACGACGGACTTGCCAAACTCGGGGACCTTCGCCGGAGCCGCCGCGCCTCCCAGGTGGGTCGCCATGAACTGGTGGCCTGCGCAGATCCCAAGGATGGGTCGCGGGAAGGCGTCGAGGTATTCGCCGTTCTTGCCCATCTTCTCCGGATCGATGCCGACGCGGGGGGCGCCTCCGGAGAGGACGAGTCCGTCGACCTCCTTCAGATCTGAGACGGGCGAGTCGTTCGGTACGATCTTCGTGTCGACTCCGAGGTACTTCAGGACGCGCCATTCTCGGTGCGTCCATTGACCTCCGTTGTCGACGACGTAGACGCGCATGGGTATCCTGTAGCGGCGGGATGACAAAAAGGTTTCCGCGGGCGGCGACGGGTCACTCCCATTCGATCGTCGCAGGAGGCTTGTTCGAGACGTCGTACACGACTCG
>VBMC01000260.1:3006-5421 GCA_005879015.1 Methanobacteriota archaeon | reverse complement strand
AGCGAGGGGCCACCGCCGCCTTGGGCGGAGGGGACCACGTCTTCGTCCGGTTCGGGTCGGATGCCGCGTTCGGCATCGTGTACGGGACCACCGCGAACCCGAACAACATCTACGTCGTTGCGATCAAGGCCCGGTATCTGGGCGTCGCCCATGTGGTCGACTCGCAGGGCCGCACCCTCCTCGATAACCGAGCGATCAAGATCTACACCCTGTATGCCATGAAACTCGACTCTATTGTGGAGTTCCGAGACAACAACGGGAACGGCATTGCCGACTACGCCCGCGTCTACAACGGCACGACAAACCGGTTCTCGAACTACATTAACCGGGCGGGCGACGTCCTCTACAAGAAGGTCGACCTCAACACGAACTGGACCGCCCGGCCCATCGTCCGGACGAACGGGACCGGATATCGCACCTGGACCTTCGACTTGAGCGCCACGAACCTGTCCTATTCCGCCGTGGCGAACTACACCGGCAGCGTGGCGGGCGTCCTGCCGCTCGTCCACTTCACGTTCCACCTAAACGCCTCCGCCCAGCAGGTCACGAACGTGACCGTGCCTAGGTGGAACGTCACGATCTCCGGCGGGAACACGATCACGACGGTCACCCGCGCGGCGGACCTCCTCGTGAGCGGAAAGGCCGTCCATTACGATCTCAAGTGGGACCAGGACATCGAGGGCTGGACCTATGCGGTCGGGAACGGCGCGGGCGTCTCTCGCAGACTCCTCCTTGAAATCGGTGCGATCGTCGGGAACTTCATTCCCGCGGCGCTGGCGGATCAGTGGCTTGAAAACCACGTATTGGGTCCGATGCACGAATCGGGATCGGCCCAGTTCAACAGCACGATCCGGGCGGAGACCGCGAATGAGACCACGGGGAACTATGCGACGGCCCGTCGGCTGGCGACACCCAACGTGGACTTCGGAGCCAATCTGACCCGCATCGGCCGATACATCTGGGTCGGCACCAGCACAGTGGACGGCAATCCGACTCGTCCCGTGTTCGGGGAAATCGTCGCAGGACTCCGCTTCGCCGCGGTTGGTGAGAATGGAAACCGGTTCGTCGGTTTCGTCCTACTCGCCGGGCTCAGCTTCCGAGGCGGGGCCTCCGTGATCCACGATCCGACCGTCACGACGGACGTACAGGCGGACCTTCAGCTTCCGAGCTCCCCCGCCGGGCCGAACGGCACCCTCATCGCGCTCGTCGGCGGGATCGCGATCGTCGCGGCGATCCTCCTGATCTTCCTGTTCGTGAGACGCCGGAAGGGCAAAACCTCGTCGATGCCTCCACCGCCTCCCCCGCCCGAGACCTGATCGAGCGTTCGAACGGGGAATCGTTTACGGTGTCCTCATGGAGTGAAAGCACCGTGGGTCGATTTTGTAAACGCACAGGTATATGATATCACGGCGCTCTTGGAGGCAGACGATGGCTGAGCGCGCCGAAGTCTCCTCCGGTGGACTTGAAGTCGGGTTTTCGTCAACGAAGAAGCAGATTCTCCTGACGCTCAAGAAGGAGGGCGCCGTCTCCCTGACCGACCTCGCGGCGTCGGTCCATATCTCCAAGATGGCGACCCTAAAACACCTGACCGTCCTGGAGACGAAGGGCCTTGTGGAACGATCATCCCGGCCGGGGGGCCGCGGACGGCCCCGGGCCTTCTTCGCCCTCAGCGCGGGATCCGCCAGCCTGTTCCCGGAAGCGTACACCCACATGACCCTGTGCGCCCTGCGGTTCATCGAAGAGAAGATCGGGCGGGAGGCCATTGTCCGGCTCCTGCGGCAGCGGGCCCAGGAGGTCCTGGACGCGAACCGGAACCGCGTGCCCGACGGTAGCCTGAAGGAGAAGGTCGCCGAGTTGGTGAAGATCCGGGACGAGGGAGGCTACATGGCGGAGGTCGGCCACGCCGGTCGCAACGTGGTCGAGATGTTCGAACATAACTGCCCCATCATGGCCGTCGCCGAGAGCTACCCGGAGGCGTGCCGGGTCGAACGGGAGATGTTCCAGAATCTCCTCGGGGCCGACGTGGAGACGTCCCACCGGGTCGTCGCGGGCGATCCCGTCTGTCGTTTCTTAGTCCGCGGGCGACCTCGGTCGGGAGCCTGAGACGTCAACGCAAGAAGCGCAGGCGCGGGCAACCGCCGCGTTCATGCCCCAATCCTTTTTTCTCCGTGCCGCGTGCCGGCCCGCATGGATTGGAGCGCGTGGAGGGACGAGTTCCCGACGTTCCGGACGACGACCTACCTGAATACGTGCTCCCTCGCACCCCTCGCGGCCCGGGTTCGGGCAGCGCAGGAGCGATTCCTGGACGAATGGGAAGCCCTGGGGGCGTCCGCCTGGTACGAGCTGTGGGTCGACGCCCTGGACTCCCTGCGCGGAAAAGTCGCCCGGGTCCTCGGCGCCCGACGCGAGGAGATC
>VBMC01000260.1:0-2874 GCA_005879015.1 Methanobacteriota archaeon | reverse complement strand
CGACCGAACCGCCCTCGTCGCGACGTCCCACGTCTACTATACGAGCGGCGCGGTCCAAGACATCGGTGCGATCGCGAAAGCCGCCCACGGTCACGGAGCCCTCGCCCTGATCGATGCCTATCAGGCAACCGGCCAATTGCCGACCGACGTGCACGCGGCCGACATCGACATGCTCGTGACGGGAGGGCTGAAGTGGCTCCTCGGCGGGACCGGAATCGCGTTCCTCTGGGTCCGGAGTTCCCTGGCGGAGACGCTTCGGCCGACGATCGCCGGTTGGTTCGGAAACGCCCGCATGTTCGATTTCGACCCGAAGGTGTTCGAGTTCCACGAGGGTGCCCGCCGGTTCGAGCTTGGGACGACGGCGAATGCGGCCGTGTACGCGGCGAATGCGGGCCTGGACATCGTCCTCGAGATCGGGGTGGACCGGCTCCGGAAGAGGACTTCGGAGCTCGTGACGGACGTGATCGAGCGCCTTTCCGACGCCGGCTATACCCTCAAGACGCCCGACTCGCCCGCCGAGCGGGCGGGAATCGTGGCGATCCAGATGCGGGACCCACCGAAGGCCGTGAAGGCCCTGGCCGCGCGGAAGTTCGTCGTGGACTATCGCCACGATCGGCTCCGGGTGTCGCCGTACTTCTACAACAGCCCAGACGACAACGAGCGCTTCGTCCAGGCGCTGCGGGCCGCTACGCCGCCGGTCAGGTGAGGAAGTAGGGGCGGGCACGAATCGTGACGATCAGTCCGACCAATCCGATGAGGGATCCTTCGACGTAAAAGAACCCCAGGGTCGCCAGGGAGAAAATCGCGCAGACCAGGGTGAGTTTCCAATTCATCCGTTGGAAGGCCATCACCCCGCCGAGGAAGGCGAGTCCCTGAGACCAGATCGAGATGAGACCGCAGATCTGTAGGAGGGCGACGGTCGTAGGGGAGTTGCCCTGCGTGAAGTTCGTATATTCGGCCACGGAAGGCAAGGTGACCGCATTGTAGATGGCCCCGGACATGCCGACGACCGCGGAGACGATGAGGAGGATGCCCGCGATCTTCGGCAGATTGGACGGAGCCCGCGGCGCACTCGAGGTTGGCGGGATCCACGACGTCGGCCGCTGGTATTCCTCCGGGCGGGGCACCCAGGCAGCCGGAAGTTGGTCCCTCGCGGGCAGAGGCCCTTGCGTCTCCCCCGGCTTCAAGAACTCGACCGGCGGGAGCGACGGACGCTTCTTCGGCTCTTCCTCGCCGGATTCCTCGGCCATTCCGTCCTTCGGCGCTAAGCGGCCGAGCCTACTTAACGGTGCCGTGATGACTTCGGGGACACGACCAGGGATTGCCGTCTTAAGTACCGAAGGAAGGGTCAGCTGCCGAGGTATTCACGTGATTCCAACGTATGGGTTGACACACATTGGGCTCGCCGTCCGCGATGCGGACCGTTCCTTCCGATTCTACGAACGGGTTCTGGGCGTCCGAGCGATGTACCGCGAACCGGGAATGATCCAGGCGCAGACTCCCGGCAGCCACGACGTGATCGTGTTCGAGGAGGACGGGCGGAAGATTGGCAAGATGCAGGGTGTCACTCATTTCGGGTTCCGCCTCAAGGATCCGAAGGACATCGAGCGCGCCGTGGAAGCCGTTCGGGACGCAGGCGGCGAGATTCTCGAGAGCGGAGAGTTCGTTCCCGGCGAGCCGTATCTGTTCGCCCGCGATCTGGACGGATATCGGATTGAAATTTGGTACGAGAAATCCGAGGCCTGAGGATCGAACCCACAATTCGGATGTAGGCCAGCCGGGATCGACTGCGGAACATCTAATGAACCCCGCGACCTTCCGCCTCGCGAGGCTCCGAAATGGAGGAAGTTGCGGTTGTACCGAAGCACCTCGCGGATTACCGTTCCATCATCGGGCAGGCGGCCTACGAGGAACTTCAATCCTTTTCGAAATTGTTGAAGGGGAAACGAATTGCACACGTGAACGCGACGTCTTACGGGGGAGGTGTTGCCGAACTCCTGCACAGCATCGTGCCCCTGATGAGGGACCTCGGATTGGACGTCCATTGGTACGTCCTTTCCGGCACGAATCCCTTCTTCGACGCCACGAAGGCAATTCACAATGCTCTACAGGGTGCGCCCGCGGGCCCTTCCATGACGACTTTGATGTCGTCGTGATCCACGATCCGCAGCCGGCCCCACTCGTGGACCTCGTCGAGCATGAGTCACCCTGGATTTGGCGGTGCCACATCGACCTCACGACCCCGAACCGCTCCGTGCTGCGACATCTACAGCCATACCTGGAGAAATACGACGCGGCGATCTTCAGTGCCGCGACCTATGCGCCGTCCGAGGTGAAGTTCCGCAAGTTGATTGTCTCCCCGCCCGCGATCGATCCGCTGAGTCCGAAGAATCGAGACGTCAGCGAGGGTGAGCGGAAGGCCATCCTCTCCCGGTTCGAGTTCGACCCGGCCCGGCCGGTGATCAGTCAGGTAGGCCGGTTCGATCCCTGGAAGGACCCGCTCGGCGTGATCGATGCGTACCGCCTCGTGAAGCAATCCATCCCGGAGGTTCAGCTCCTCATGATCGGCTCCATGGCCAAAGACGACCCCGAAGGCTGGCTGTGGTTCGAGCGGACGGCACGGCATGCGGGCGACGATCCCGATATCCACTTCCTCACGGACTTGCGCGGGGTCGGCGCGCTCGAGGTGAATGTGCTTCAGCGCGAGACCGATGTGGCCCTCGCGAAGTCCCTGCGAGAGGGATTCGGACTGATCGTGAGCGAAGCGTTATGGAAGGGAGTGCCGGTGGTTGGCGGAGACGTCGGCGGCATCCGAATCCAGATCGAAGACGGCGTGCATGGCTATCTTGTGTCGTCCGTCCCCGAGACGGCCGA
>VBMC01000261.1 GCA_005879015.1 Methanobacteriota archaeon | reverse complement strand
TTGGACCAACGTGGAAACGACGTGCTTGCCCGTCGGCGCAAGGTCTGGGTCCATGACCGTCGGGACGAAGACATCGAGGAACGGCGCGACCGATACGCTCCCATATTTCGCGTCGTCGTACGCCCGCTCCAGATACTCGAGGGACGGACAGATCCGAAAGTGCGCGGGGACCGCTTCGGAAGCACCGGGAAATCCCGGCGCCCGATCGAGGGCGAAGTTCACCTTCGCGACGACACCGTTCATTTCAAAGTTCCGCACGTGGACCAAGAATTCCGGATCCAGTTCCTCGGGATCGATCAGGTGAAGGAACGTCCGCTTCGGATCCGCGTTGGAGGCGACCGCGCGCCCCACGATCCGTTCGCCGTTCGAGAGTTCCACGCCGGTGACCCGTCCGTCCGTGCTCGTGATCCGGTGGACGTCGGCGTTGGTCCGGATCGTTGCACCCGCCTCCCTCGCGGCCAGTGCCAGTGCACTCGCCAAGGTGCCCATCCCCCCCTTGACGAAAGACCAGCCGCTGCCTTGAACGGCGGGCAGGAAGTGGAGGACGAGACCGAAGGCCGTCCCGGGGGAGAAGGGGCCTTGGAAAGTGCCGACCAGCGCGTCCACGGCAAACGAGGCCTTCAGCAGCTCCGTCTCGAACCACTCGTTCAGAAAATCTCGGACCGACATCGGGGGCATGCGGAGCATCTGTTGCATCGTGTCCTTGCCAAGGCGCCGGACCGCGAGCGCGCGCCGCAAGAGGCCCATCTGCTCTCTTAGGGTCGGTGCGGCGACGTTCGGCGGCGTCATCGTGAAGAGGGGATCCAAGGCCGTCGCGAAATCGCGCAGGAACGCGGTGAATCGCGGGTAGGCCTCCGCGTCGCGCGGAGATTTTGTCATCAGTTCGGCCTGCGTTCTCCAGACGTCCCGCCAGATGCGGAGGGAGGTGTGATCCCCGAGGGCGGTCACCTCCGGGTCGAGGGGCAGAAAGCGCAGTCCCCGGGCCGCGAGGTTCAAGTCGTCGACAATCTCCGGTCGGAGAAGTCCACAGACGTCCGCGCCGGTCGAGGCCTGAAACCCAGGGGCGAGCTCCTCCGTCGCGGCAGCGCCGCCCACCTCGGGACGTCGCTCGAGGAGCAACACGCGGCGCCGCGCCCGGGCCAGGTACGCGGCCGCGACGAGACCATTATGCCCCCCGCCGACCACGATGACGTCGTAGGTGTCGGCCAAGGCTCACACCCGCAGGCGGGCCCAGTCTTTCAGGATCTCCCGCGCAGCGTTGAGCCCCGGCGCTCCCATGACGCCGCCTCCGGGGTGCGCGCCGGAGCCGCACAGATAGAGTCCCTTGATCGGCGTGCGATACTGGGCCCAACCCGGCGTCGGGCGGAGGAAGAACAACTGGTCGGGCGTCAGCTCTCCGTGGAAGATGTTTCCTCCGGTGAGGCCGATCATCTGCTCCAGGTCCCACGGGCTGAGCACCTGCCGATGAAGGATGATGTCTCGAAGGTTCGGGACGTATTCCTCGATCGTGTCGATGACCGTCTCCGCGAAGTCCTCGCGGCGTTCGGGCCACGTGCCCTTCCGCAACGTATACGGCGCGTACTGGATGAAACAGGACATGATGTGTTTTCCCGGAGGCGCCAGGGTCGGATCCAAGGTGGACGGCACGCACATGTCGATGAATGGGCGGTGGGAGAAGTCGCCGTACTTCGCGTCGTCATACGCCTTCTCGATGTAGTCGACGGTCGGTCCGATCGAGATGGCGCCTTGGAGCTGCGGCCCGTTTCAGGAAGGTCCGCTTCGGATCCGCTCCGGAAGCGATCACCTTCGCCTCGATGCGTTCGCCCGTTGCCAGTTCGACGCCCATCGCGCGACCGTCCTTGACCAGGATCCGCCGGACGTCGGCGTTCACGCGAATGTCCGCGCCGAACGAGCGGGCGGCGCGCGCGATCGATTCGCTCACCATGCCCATGCCCCCGCGGACGTACCCCCAAGAACGGTAGGCGCCGTCGATCTCGCCCATGTAGTGGTGCATGAGCACGTACGCGGTGCCGGGAGAACGAGGACCTAGCAGTGTCCCGATGATCCCGCTCGAGCACAGTCCCGCCTTGAGCGCATCCGTCTCGAACCACTCATCCAGGTAGTCCGCCGCGCTCATGGTCATGAGTCGCGCGAACGTGTACAACTCCTCCTCGGTGAGGGTCTTCACCTGTTTGTTCAAGGCGTAGAGCTTTCGCAGATCCGCCGGGTTCAGGGAGCCGACATCGGGTGGCGTCATCGTGAGCGTCGGCGCGATGAACTTCGCAAGTCGGGCCATGAGCCGTCCGAACCGCGGGTACGCCTCCGCGTCGCGGCGGGAGAATTTCGCGATCGCCTGGAAGGCATCCGCTTCGTTCCCGCGGCGGAACAAGTACCGTCCATCGGGCAACGGCTGGAACGTCGACTCTTGCGGGATCACCTCGAACCCATGGGAAGGGAGGTCCAGGTCCCGGATCACCTGGGGACGAAGCAGGCTGCATACGTAGGAGCAGACGGTGAACTTGAAACCGGGGAACACTTCCTCCGTGACCGCGGCGCCGCCGAGCACGTGACGACGTTCGAGGACGAGGACCCTCTTGCCCGCGCGCGCAAGGTAGGCGGCGGTCACCAAGCCGTTGTGTCCCCCGCCGATCACGATCGCCTGATATTGCGATGTCAGGGAGACGACCTCCTCCTACGGCGCAGCGTCGATGATCACCAGAAGACGCGCGGGGCCGCGGCCCGTAACGGGGGAGGGGTTATATCGTTTCTCCGCGGTCCGCGTTACCAGGAGGCGGAGTCATCCGACGCGGGTCGCCATTTCATTCCCGGACCTCGGCGGCTTGCGAGAGCTGGGAGTGGCGCGGCTGGTCGGGATACCTTGCTGCGTCCTCGTATTCTCTCGTCCCGGAGATGGAGTACTACGCGATCCGGCATTCTGCGGGAATGCTCGACGTCTCGCCGTTGTACAAGTATCTCATACGCGGAAAGGACGCGCTCTCCCTGGTGAACAAGGTCGTCACGCGGAATGCGAGGAAGCTCGCGAAGGGGCAGATCTACTACACGCCGTGGTGTGATGAACGCGGGAAGACGGTCGACGACGGGACGCTCTGGAACTTCGGCGACGGTTCGTTTCGAATGACGTCCGCGGAACCGAACTTGAAGTGGCTCCAGGATGCCGGGATGGGACTCGATGCGGAGGTGCGAGACGTCTCCGAGGACATCGGCGCGCTCGCGGTGCAAGGTCCTTCCTCGCGGGCAATCTTGATGGAGGGCGCGGACGGAGCCGTCCAGAAGCTGAAATATTTCCGATTCGTGAATACGGCGTTCGCAGGAATCCCGGTCCAGATTTCTCGGACCGGATACACCGGCGACCTCGGATACGAGATCTGGGTCGAACGGGAACGGGCCGAGGCCCTGTGGGACGCCCTGATGGACAAGGGTCGAGGGCACGATATCACACCCGCGGGCATGCTCGCCCTGGACGTCGCGCGGATCGAGGCGGGTCTCATCCTAGCCGAAGTGGAGTACATGCCCGCGCGGAAGGCCGTGATCGACGTGCAGCGGTATTCTCCCTACGAGCTCAGCTTGGACTGGACCGTTGCATCGGAGAAGGGACCGTTCATCGGACGCAAGGCGCTGCTCGAGGAGAATCGCCGCGGCCCCGCCCGCCGAACGGTCGGACTCGTGATCGATTGGCGGACGGTGGAGCAACTCTACTTGAATATAGGATTGCCGCCGCAACCTCCGTCGGCACCGTGGCGCGCGAAGATCCCGCTCTATTCTGGATACCGTCAGGTCGGTTGGGCGACGAGCGGGTGCTGGTCGCCGCTCCTCAAGAAATACATTGCAATCGCGACGGTCGGAGCGGCGTACTCCCGGCCCGGGACGCGTGTCCAACCGCTTTATCGGCCCTGTGAGTTCCGTTCCGCGCTATGGCCTCGACCGATGCGATTGTCGTTGGAGGCGGTCACAACGGCCTCGTCGCGGCCGCCTATTTGGCGAAAGCGGGCCTTCATGTGGTGGTCTTGGAACGCCGACCGATGGTCGGCGGGGCCTGTGTCACCGAAGAGATCCATCCCGGGTTCAAGGTGTCCACGCTTGCCTACGTCTGCGGCCTTCTCCGCCCCGAGATCAAGGCGGACTTGGAGCTGACCTCTTTCGGCCTCGAAGAGCATGCGTACGAGCCCGCGCTCTTCCATCCATTTCCAGATCGGCGGTACCTCCTCTACCGAAACGATTCAGCCGCGAACCAGCGGGAGATCGCGCGGTACTCGAAGGCGGACGCGGAAGCCCTGCCTCGATACGAGAAGTTCTGGGAAGGGTTCGCGGAGCTTCTCGAACCGACGTTACTGGCACCACCGGTCCCCCTCGCGGACCTGGCGGCGTTCGTAAACACTCCGGAGGCGGAGGACTTCGTTCGCAAGATTCTGTTCCTGTCGATCGCCGAAGTGTTGGACGAGTACTTCGAATCGGATGAAGTGAAAGCGTCCCTGGCGACCAGCGCGGTCGCGGGGACGATGGCGGGACCGAGAACTCCGGGCACCGCGTTCGTCTTGGGCCACCACACCCTCGGGGACATCGGCGGCCAGAAGGGGGCGTGGGGTTGGCCTCGCGGCGGGATGGGGGCGATCTCGGAATCGCTCGCCCGAGCCGCACGCCATCATGGGGCGGATGTGCGGACAGGAGCGGAGGTCCGCCAAATCTTGGTGCGAGACGGGCGCGCGATTGGAGTCGAACTCGCCGACGGAAGGACGTTGGAGTCGCGGGTCGTCCTCAGCAATGCCGACCCGAAACGGACCTTCCTCCGTCTCGTCCGAAGCGAACATCTGCCTTCCGAATTCGTTGGAGCGATTGAACGCATTCGATTCGAGTCGTCCTCATTCAAACTCAACCTGGCCCTCCGAGAGCTGCCCGATTTCGCGGCGATTCCCGGCATCGCGCCGCAGCCGCACCACCGGGCGATCATCGACATCGCGCCTTCGCTGGACTACCTCGAGCGCGCCTACGATGATGCGAAACGCGGTCATCCGTCGGAGGAGCCGTTTCTCGAATTCGTGATGCAGTCAGCGAACGATCCGACAGTGGCTCCACCAGGGATGCACACGATGACGATTTCAGCGAAGTTCGCTCCGTTCGATCTTCGAAGGGGTTCGTGGGATTCCGAGGCGGAGCCGTTTGCGGAGCGCATCCTCGATGTCCTTGAAAGGTATGCGCCCAACATCCGCAAGGCGATCGTGGCCCGCCAATGGCTGACCCCGCTCGACATGGAACGGGAATACGGCCTCACCCGAGGAGACGTCTTCCATGGCGCGATCCTGCCGCACCAGATGTTCTCCTTCCGGCCGGTCCCGGGATGGTCCTCCTATCGGATGCCCGTGCGGGGGCTCTATCTATGCGGCGCCGGTGCCCATCCCGGGGGAGGAGTCATCGGGGCCCCCGGACACAACGCGGCCATGGCCGTCCTCGAAGATTGGCCGAAACTTAGGACTGGGTCCCCTTAGGTTTCCCGGACCTGATCGTCGTAGTGGTTCGCGAATCCCGCTGCCCCGCTCTCGACGAAGTTCTTCAGGCACACGAGACGGTCGGACCAGCGTCCTCGCTGACGCCGAATGCCGTCCAGGTCGCCGCTCCGAAATCCGGTCGCGGTAAGGTAGACCGCGGTCCCGCCGATTCGAAGGAACAGGCCCCACCGGGGCGTGGCTCCACGCGGGCTTCTTGGCGCGGGACACCTCCCGTGGTCCAATGAGCGACGTGCCCGGGATTGGCGAATGCGTCAAAGACCTTCGATGGAGCCACCTCGACCAGGGCAGAGAGCCGCACGTCCGGAGAACTCACGGGCGAATGATCGGGACGCACGCTGTCCCCACGCCCCTCGGCGATCGACTTCAGGTTCCCGAGGCACATCCGCCATGCATCTTGGACGGAACCGCACGTCGTCTCCCGGATCGGAACGCCCCGATGCGTCGCGTGGAGGAGGGCCGACTCGCCTGGGCCGTCCTCGAGGTCGTATGAAACGCGGGTCTCCAGAGACTGGATGGGCCAGCGGAACGCGAATCGTCGCAGCACGTCGCCTTCGTCGATCGTGGTGTCCCACGCCCGTCCTTCTGGCGGAAGGATGCAGGTCTCCCCTCCGAACTTGAAGCTTCCTCCGACCTTCGGCTCGATTCGCGACCAGCCGCAGAACCATCGGGAGAGATGCTCGATGCGTAGGAGACGCTCGAACACGGTGGGTCGAGGCGCTGCGATCCTCATCCGGAAATCGTAATCGAAGGGCATTCGGGTCCCGCTGACGTTCTGTGCCAAGTCGAATCCAAGGCGGAAGATAAAGTCGCGGCCGTGACGTTTTACGGGCGTTTCGCTTCCTCTCGTCGGCGGGCAGCGCGGCGGCCTTTCCGGCCGCCGTGGCGGAACCGTTTCTCCTTGGGACGATCGTCCTTCGGAGGTCGTTCCTTCTTCTTCATGGCCGCGACACGCCGGGGGACCGGAAGAGGGTTGCGCAAACCTCGCCACGTTGGATGCTTGGGGCCAGCCGGCTCCCTTATCAAGGATGACGGGGTTTCGTTGGCGTTGCGGGAGAGTCAGGTCGCGTCGAACGTCCGCGATGCGGGTCGGTTCGGCCTCTCCGGAGACGTGCGACGAGTTCGGATGTCTCTCCGAATCCGTTTCGGGAGGACGCTCTGGACGGGCCTGCACGGCCTGTCGGAACGATGGCCGTGCCGGCGGTGCCGGCCTTCCATGGTCGTGTGGATGCAAGGTCTCCACGACGCGGTGAATGCCCGACTCGGGAAGCGCCCGTTCCGCCCCGAGGCCTTTGCTCGGTTCTCGGCCGGCGCCCTCAACGGCAGCTACCACTTCGGTTGCTTCGGATGTCGTGTCGCGCGGTGGGGTTCGCGCCTCATTGCGCGGACGTCAAGCCCTACGAGAGGGCCGGCATGAGGGGGCACGGTCTGCTTTGAAGGACCTATTGCCGGAAGAGCAACTCGGCGCCTTCATCTCGAAGTACGCCCCGGAGATCGCCGCCCAAGCGCGCGCCGTTCTCGCGAAGATGCGAGCGTTCCTGCCAGGCGCGATCGAGTTGGTGTATGACAACTACAATGCCCTGGCCGTCGGGTTCGGCACCACGGAGCGGACCTCGGACACCGTGTTCTCGATTGCGGTGTTCCCG
>VBMC01000116.1 GCA_005879015.1 Methanobacteriota archaeon | reverse complement strand
CTCCTGGGTTGAACGCGTCCGTGGGAGTTCGGAATTCGGGCTCGTCCCTCCTGAAGACCCTGAACTACTACGGCATGGTCGGCTCTGGGAACCCGGCGAGCTCGAACTTGGCCGACTGGACACTCACGACCGTTTTCTCCGAACGGTTCGTGGCCTTCGGGGGACCATCGCAAGATGGGTTCCTTGTGGAAGTGAATCCCCAATCTCGCGGGAGCTTCCAGTTCAAGCTCTGGGCCGAACGACCGGACGTCCTCGGGATACCGCACCACCCGTACACCTGTGGGCCGCTCTGAACCGCGGCCCGTCTCTTTTTTTATCCTCACGAATAAATACAAATGGCCATAACTTGATTTCGCGGGTGCGGATGACCGCCCCATGGAATTCCCGCCGTTCGAGCACCTCCGGTTCTATGAAGGCGTCCACGACGTCCGCCTGAACATTTCCTATTCGAACATCAAGGGCTTCACCCTCGGCGAGTTCCACCAGACGCTCCCCAAGGACCTGGACCTGAACTGGA